>NZ_WHOV01000054.1:0-37493 GCF_009765395.1 Pseudomonas sp. BAV 4579
GATGTGTATAAGAGACAGCTCCCCCGCCTCCCCTCTCCCTCACGCCCTAGTGGAAATCCCGACTCGACACCATGAGTTCGTCGAGCAAAGGACTCAGGTCGGTCAAGCGACCGGCGATCAGGTGCTGCACCCCCGCTTCCCGCTCCAGATGCCCCTCGACCTGTAGCAGCTGTGCCTGCAACAACGGTCGTCGCTGCTGTTCGCCCACCGCGCGCCAGACCACCACATTGAGCATGCCGTGCTCGTCTTCCAGGGTCACGAAGATCACCCCGCTGGCCGTGCCCGGTCGCTGTCGTCCGCGTACCAGTCCGGCCACCCGCACCAGGGCACCGGGTCTGATCTCGTCCAGCTCACGGAAATCCCGGCAGCGCCGGGCCTGGAGTTCGCCGCGCAACAGGCTCAGCGGATGGGGTCCCAGGGTGGTGCCCAGCATGCGGTAGTCGGCATGGACGTCTTCCGCGACGCTGGGCGCGGGCAAGGCCGGGCGTTCCTCCAGGGCGCTGTCCGCCGATTCGAACAGCGGCAGCTGGCGCTCCACCCCGGCCATGGCCCAGCGTGCCTGATGGCGATCCCCGGCCAGCTCCGCCAGGGCACCGGCCTCGGCGAGTTGGCCGCGCGCCCGGGCATCCAGCTCGGCCCGGCGACAGAGGTCCTCGACGTCACGAAAGGGCTGCGTACCCCGTGCCGCTACCAGGCGCTGACCAGCCGCTTCCGCCAGCCCCTGCACCAGGCGCAGGCCCAGGCGGATCGCCGGCTGATGGCCGGCACCTGCCTCCAGCCGGCAATCCCAGTCGCTGGCCTGCACGGTCACCGCGCGCACCTCGATGCCGTGGCGCCGGGCGTCCTGCAACACCTGATCCGGACTGTAGAAACCCATCGGCCAGCTGTTGACCAGGGCACAGGCGAAGGCGGCCGGCTCGTGGCACTTGAGCCAGGAGCTGGCATAGGTCAGCAGGGCGAAGCTGGCGGCATGGGATTCGGGAAAGCCGTAGCTGCCGAAGCCCTTGATCTGCTCGAAGAGGCGCGCGGCGAATTCCGGGCGATAGCCGCGCTCGACCATGCGGCTGTGCAGCCGTTGGCGATGGGGTTCGAGGCCGCCGTGGCGCTTCCAGGCCGCCATGGAGCGACGCAGCTGATCGGCCTCGCCCGGCGAATATTCGGCGGCGACCATGGCGATCTGCATTACCTGTTCCTGGAACAGTGGCACCCCCAGGGTGCGTTCCAGGGCCGGCCGCAATTCGTCATGGGGATAGTCGGCCTCTTCCTCGCCATTCCGGCGGCGCAGATAGGGATGCACCATGTCGCCCTGGATGGGACCGGGACGGACGATGGCCACCTCGATCACCAGGTCGTAGAGGGTTCGCGGCCGGAGTCGCGGCAGCATGGCCATCTGGGCACGGGATTCGATCTGGAACACCCCCACCGTATCGGCGCGGGAGATCATGGCGTAGGTGGGTTCATCCTCCTGGGGCAGGCTGGCCAGGGTCCAGCGCTGGCCGCGCCAGCCGGCGACCAGGTCGAAGCAGCGGCGCAGGGCGCTGAGCATGCCCAGGGCGAGGATGTCGACCTTGAGCAGGCCCACGGCATCGAGGTCGTCCTTGTCCCACTGGATCAGGGTGCGTTCGGGCATGGCGGCGTTTTCCACCGGCACCAGCGTCGCCAGGGGCGCTGCGGAAATGACGAAACCACCGGGATGCTAGGAAAGATGCCGGGGAAAGCCGATCAGTTGGCCGGCGAGGATGAGCACCCGCTGCAGCAGCGGGCTGTCCGGGTCGAAACCCGCTTCGCGCAGACGCTGCGCACCGGGGATCTCGTCGGTCCAGCGCCCGGCGCACCCGGACAGGGCGTCGAGCTGGTCGCCCGGCAGGCCCAGGGCCTTGCCGACATCGCGCAGGGCGCCGGCGGCGTGATAGGTGCTGACCACCGCGGTGAGCGCGGCCCGCTCGCGCCCATAGCGGCGAAAGACGTACTGGATGACCTCTTCGCGCCGCTCGTGCTCGAAGTCGACGTCGATGTCGGGCGGCTCGTCGCGCTCGCGGGAGATGAAGCGCTCGAACAGCAGATTGCCGGTGAGCGGATTCAGCTCGGTGATGCCCAGTACATAGCAGACCACCGAGTTGGCCGCCGAACCGCGGCCTTGGCAGAGGATGTGCTGGCGGCGGGCGTAGTCGACGATGTCGTACACGGTGAGAAAGTAGTTCTCGTAGCCTTTTTCGGCGATCAGCGCCAGCTCCCGGGCTACCTGGTCGGTGACCCTTTCCGGCGCGCCTTCCGGCCAGCGCCAGGCCAGGCCGCGGCGGGTCAGCTCGGCCAGCCAGGCGCCGGCCGTCACGCCGGCGGGTATCACCTCCTGGGGATAGCGATAGCGCAACTCGCCCAGATCGAAGCGACAGCGAGCGGCGATCCTCAGGGTCTCGGCGCGCAGTGCCGCGGGATAGAGACCCTCGAGCACCGTCAGCGGGCGCAGATGGCGCTCGCCGTTGGGATGCAGGCGATAGCCGGCTTCAGCCACCGGCAGGTGATGGCGGATGCCGGTGAGCACATCCTGCAGGGCTCGGCGCCCGCGGGTGTGCATGTGCACGTCGCCACAGGCCACTGCCGGCACGCCGAGCTGGGTGCCCAGTGCCTGCAACTGCAGGAGTCGGGCGGTATCGTCGGCGCCGCGCAGCAGTTCGACGCCGAGCCAGAGGCGCTCGGCGAAGACCTGCTTGAGCCAGGCGCCCTCCTCGGCCACAGGTTCTTCTCCCGGCAACCAGATCGCCAGCAGCCCGAGCAGTGGCGGCTGCAGATCCGCGCGAGCAAGCTGGTAGCGGCCCTTGGGCGCACGACGGCGCGCCCGGGTGATCAGGCCGCAGAGGGTCTCGTAACCCGGCAGATCCTCCACCAGCAGCACCAGCCGCAGGCCGTCGTCGAGGGTCAGCTCGCTGCCGACGATGAGCGGCAGCCCGACCTGGCGCGCCGCCTGCCAGGCACGGACAATGCCGCTCAGGGTGCCTTCGTCGGTGATGGCCAGCGCCGTGTAGCCCAGCGCCCTGGCCCGCTCGAACAACTCCAGGGCGCTGGAGGCACCGCGCTGGAAACTGAAATTCGACAGGCAGTGCAGCTCGGCATAGCCGCTCATGCGAACCAGCCCTGGATCCACCAGGGCGTCTCCTCGCCATAGCGGCGAAAGGCCCAGGCCTGGCGTCCGTCGGCCACCTCGATGCGGTAATAGTCGCGGCGCTGGTCGCCCCCGTCCCACCAGCCACTTTCGATGCGTTCAGGGCCCGCGAGGACCCGTCTTGGCTGACCGTCGAGGGGACGTGGTTCGCTCAGCAGCCAACCCGGACGCAGACCGGGCAGCGCGGTCTCCAGGCGTCGTTCCGAGCGCCAGACCAGGGCGCGCTCGGGACGGTGATCCGCCTGGATGCCGAGACCGAGTACCGCTGCTTCGCCCAACCGGGCACGCAGGCGCTCGCGCAATACCTCCCAGCCCACGGCCTGGGCCGGGCGTTCGTCGAACAGGCCATGGCGTTCCGGCACGAAGAGCGGCAATTCCTCGCTTTCCAGGCGCAGCGCCAGTACCGGCGCCACCACCTGCAGCTGTTCGAGACGACCGCGGGCGAATTCGAACAGCAGGGCGGCATCGCGCTCGGGCGCCAGCAGGCCGATGGTGACGGCGGTGGCCGGACCCTGGCGATGCTCCAGCCAGAGCAGGAAGCGCTGCACGCCACGGTCGCGACTGGCCAGCCAGGCGGCCAGGTCGGCGGTGAGGCGGCGCAGCGGGAACAGCAGGGCCTGGTGGGATTCCACCTCGAAATTGAGCTCAACCCGCGTCACGAAACGATCGGGAGGCCGATAGAACTCCAGCGCCAGGCTGCGGCTGCCACCCAGCAGATCCAGCTGCTGCAGGAGCTCCGGGGTGAAGCGGCGGGCCAGGGCAGCTCTGGGCAGGGCCTTGAGCTGCTCCAAGCGGCGGATGCCCATGCGTGCCAGCGCCTGGGCCTGCTGGGGAGCGAAACCGGCCCGTTCCACTGGGAGCCGATCGAGCAGACGCGGCAGCTCATCGGCGGAGGCGGTCAGGCCGTCGGCGACATTGGTCAGCACCCGCGCCGCCACCGGATTGGGCGCCAGGGCCAGCCGATGGCGAAAACCCAGGCCCTGGAGCTCCTGGCGCAGGCGCCGTTCCAGCCGCGGCCAGGGCCCCAGCAGCGGCAGGCTGGACTGCACCTCCAGCAGCAGCGCCCGGGGGTAGTGACGGCTGACCTGGGAACTGAAGTCATAACCCCAGGCCGCCAGCAGCGTCTCGGCCGTCTCGATGAGCGCCGGATCGTGCTCCTGCTGCTCGAAGTCGCGGGTCAGCGCCTGGGCGGCGGCCAGGGTCAGGCCCGGGCGCAGTCCCAGGGCTCGAGCGGCCGGATTGACCGCCTGCAGCAGACGCCGGTGCGGTGGTCCGGAGAGCAGCACCAGCGGCTGCTCCGGCTGCGGATGACGGCGCAGCACGGCATCCAGCGCCAGCTGCGGAAAGAGGATGCAGGCCCAGCGCATGGCCAGCTCAAGCGCCGCCGGCCAGATCGAGCACGCCGGGTTGCCCGCCCCGGCATTTGCGGATGTGCAGCCGCTCCAGGGGGGCCCGGAGTTCCAGGCGCAAGGCCGCTGGCGAGGGATTGTCCAGGGCAGCGGCCGGACGCAGGGCGAAGGCCAGGGTGCGACCGCTCTCGGCGGCGACCTGCAACCGGCGCAACTAGCGATCATCGGCGCGCTCGGGCCAGCAGAGCACCGCGCCAAAGCAACCCGAACGCAGGCATTGCTCGGCGGCCCAGAGCACCTCGGCGCCCTGGGCGCGGATCACCACCAGGGAATCCAGCGCCACCCCGGCCGCCTGCCAGGCCAGGGGATAGGGCAACAGCGGCGGCGCGATCAGGGCGATGCGCTCAGCGGCCTGGCTCAGGCGCGCCAGGGTCGGCCAGAGCAGCCGCAACTCGCCATGGCCGGGGCCGGCGAGCAACAATTCGGTGAGGGCCGCCTCGGGCCAGCCGGCGCCCGGCAGATGGGCATCCAGGGCAGCGACCCCGGTGGGTTGACCACTGCGCCGGGCTTCGGGACTGGTCTGCCCCTTCCACAGGCGCCGCTCCTCGAACAGCCGGGCCAGGCTGGCGCCGCCGCTCATGCCGCCAGACCTGCAGGGGTGTTGTCCATGGCCATCGCCTCTATCTGTATATACATACAGGATTAGAGGCGATTCGCATCGAGGTCAAGCCGAACCGCTGTCCACGTCGATGAAACAGCTGGTCAGATCCAGATCACCACGCCGAGCAGCGCGGCCAGTAACAACCATTGTTCGAGGTAGTAGCGGAAGCGGTTGCGCTTCTTCAGCGCCTTGCCGCGCTGACGGATGCGATAGAGGTGCCGGAAGGCGCGATTGAGGCCGCCAGTCTTGTCGCCGGTGTCATTGGGCGAGGCCGCAGAGGCCAGCAGGGTGCTACTGACCCAGCGATTGAAGGCGCTCGCCCAGCCATAGCGCAGCGGCCTTTCCACGTCGCAGAACAGGATGATGCGATCCTGGTCGGTGGTGTTCTCGGCGTAGTGGATGAAGGTTTCGTCGAACACCACTGCCTGGCCATCGCGCCAGTGATAGCGCTGGCCGTCCACCTCGATGAAGCAGCGCGGATCGTTGGGCGTGGCCAGGCCCAGGTGATAGCGCAGGGAGCCGCCATAGGGATCGCGATGGCGCACCAGTCGCGACCCGGGCGGCAACTCGGCGAACATGGCCGCCTTGACCGTGCCGATGCCGCGCAGCAATTCCGTGGTTCTGGGGCACAGCTGCAGGGCGGAGGGATGGCTATCTCCGTACCACTTCAGATAGAAGCGCTTCCAGCCGCTCTTGAAAAAGGAGTTGAAGCCGGCATCGTTGTGCTCGGCGGATTTCTTGATCTGGCCGGCGCGCAGCAGGTCGAGGGCCTCGTCGCGAATGAGCTGCCAGTTTTCTTGCAGCACCTGGAGTTCAGGAAAGCGCTCCACGGCATGATAGGGCGCGTTGGGCACCCGCGAGGTGAGAAACATGAAGGTGTTCAACGGTGCCAGAAAGGTCGAATGGTCACTGAGCTGACGCAAAAAGCGATGGCGCACCCGGCCGCGCAGGTGCACGTACAAGACACAGAGAAGAAAACTGCCAATCACCAACCACTTCACGTGTCGCTGTCCTGGAAAGAATGTTTCAGGATGTTATACGCCTCACCGGGATCAGGCCTAGCTTTTAAGGTCTGACGATTAGCCGCAGGCTTGATCGGGAAAGCATGCCGCCCCCTGGGAGCCATGGCGGGCATCTTGTATCCTGCAGGTGACAATTCGAGTGCCCGGAGGGCCTCATCATGCGTTCGCTGCTCTATGGCCTGCTGCTCGCCAGTGGCGTCGTGGCCGCTCAGAATGTCTACAAGTGCGTGGACGACCAGGGCCGGACGACCTATACCCAGGGCGCCTGCCCGACGAATAGTCAGATCACCACCATTCCGCTGCAGAGCCTGCCCGACAGCAACGGCTTCACGCCGCCGCCCAGGCCCGCCGCGCCTCCGCCGGTCAGTGCGCCGCGCGAGGTCACCGTGGTACCCGCCCCCGCTTCCAGCCGCCAACGTCCGGTGGACGATGTCACCGTGGTCGGCGGCTCCTCGTCCTCTTCCAGCTCGCGGCAGGAAACCGAGGTGCGCGGCTCCGGCATCATCTATCAGCCGGTGCCGGTCTACATCGACCGCCGGCCACGCAACGAGACCTGGCACATGGTGCCCCATCCCCAGGCCCAGCAGCCCCAGCCGCTGGCGCCTCCTCCACCGCCGAACCGGGGCATCCCCATCGATCGCTAGCGCTACAGCTTGTGCAGGAAGTTGACGACGAACTTGCGCCCTTCGGTGCGGTTCTCGGCGTCCTGCTCGAAGTAGCTGTTGACGGTGATCATATTCTCCCGGGAAAAGGCGTAGGTGAAACCCGGACCCCAGGCCCAGACCTTTTCCCGCCGCCCGCTGACGTCATGGCCGTCCACCTGGGTGTCGGTGATCTGCCGGAGCCAGTAGCCGCTCAGGCCGACGCTGAGCCGATCGTTCAGCGCGTACTGGGTGGCGAAGTTGGCGTGCAGCGCCTGACCGGCCCGGGTATCGGACACATCGCCAAAGCTGCGTAGCGGCTGGTCGTTCTTGCCATTCCACAGGTACCAGAAGCGTCCGGTCACCGACCACTGCGGCGTCAGCCAGTAGGTAGTGGCGTAGTAGGGATTGAAGGACCAGAAGTTGCTGCCCGGATTGATCGCCCGGTCGCGGTCGTAGCGACCGGTGGGGGCGACGATCTCGGCCTCGATACGCTGCGCCCAGCGCGGTCCGCCGTCGGGGCGGGTGGTGGTGGGCAGTTGCAGGAAGGCGCCCAGGGTCAGGTCCCCTACCCCTTCGCGGGCGCTCAGCGCCTGGCCGCCGAGGCCGTCATCGACATCGGCATGGGCCAGCCAGGGCAGGATGGCGGTGAAGCCGGGCATGGCGCCATTGGCCAGGGGCTGGCCGACATAGATGATCTGGCTGACCGGGGCGAAGGTGGTCAGCTCCTGCTTGGGCAAGGGCAGCTTGCGCCCGTCCTGGTCGTTGAAGCGACTGGTCTTGCCGTAGATCAGGTACTCCTCCCAGTACCAGCCGGGGCCATCCGGCGGCGGCGCGCCATCGTAGAAGCTGGTGGAGCCGAGATTGAGGCCGGGCAGATCGTAGGCCTGGACCTGCAGGGAGGCGAGGCTGGCCGCGGCCAGCAGACCGAATCCGAAACGTGTGCGCATGACGTCGTCCTGAAGTTGTTCTTGTTGTGGGAAAACGCGATCGCCGCGCCCGGGCAGGCGCGGCGATCCGGATCAGACGTAACTGGCGGCGAGACCGCCATCCACCGGCAGGTTGGCGCCGTTGATCCAGCGCGAGGCATCGCTGCAGAGGAAGGCAATGGCCTCGGCCACCTCGTCGGCCAGCGCCGGGCGCAGCATGCGCTGGCTGTCGCGAGCGACGCGCTCTTCGCCGAGCATGCTGACGAAGTCGCCCAGGATGGGGGTGAATACCGGCCCCGGCGCCACGCAATTCAGCCGCACGCCGAATTCGCGGAGCCAGGTCTGGGACTGCACGAAGCTCCAGACGATGAGCGCCTCCTTGAAGTACTGGTAGCAGGTGGCCTGGTCCACCGGATGGGCTTCCAGCCAGGCCTGGGCCTGGGCGAAGTCGGCGATCTGCGCCAGCGCGCGATGCTGTTCCAGGCGCTGCGGCCATTCGGCACCGAGAATGGAAGCGACGTTGACGATGGCGCCATCCGGGCCCAGCCGCGCGACCAGTTGCTGGCTGAGCAGCCGCAGGCCGAGATAGTTGACTCGCGCCACGGCCTCCCGGGGCGCCGTGCCCGGCACCCCGGCGACATTGCACAGGCCGTGCAGACGCTCCGGCAGGCGGCTGACCAGGGCGGCGATGCTGTCGGGATCGCCCAGGTCGGCCTGGTGGAAGTCGTCCAGGCTGAGCTGGGGCTGGTTGCGATCGACGCCGATCACATAGGCGCCGTGAAAGCGCGCCAGACGCGCCAGTTCGGCGCCGATGCCGGAAGCCACGCCGGTGACGACCAGGGTCTTGCCATACAGGGTCATGGGATTTTCCTCTTGTTGTTATTGGGGGTGAAACAGGGGCTTGGAGCCTGTTCAAAGGCTCGCGAGCTAGAGCCAAACAAGGCGAACATGGCTGAGGAAGCAGATCGGACCCGCGCTCGGGTTTACGGCTTGTAAATGAGCATTCCGATCGGACTGGCGACCCAGGTCATGTTCAACGCGGTTTGGCCGACGCGCAGCAGCCTTTGAGCAGGCTCTCAGAAGGGATAGCGTGGCGGCTCGATATGCTCGGTCACCCACTGCCACTGGCTGTAGTCGTCCCAGTTGCACAGGCCGCCGACGCTGCCGCCATTGCCGGACTGGCCACGCCCGCCGAAGGGATTGACCACCTCGTCGTTCACCGTCTGGTCGTTGAGGTGCAGCATTCCGCACTCCAGGCGTTCACCCAGGGCGCGGGCACGGGCCAGGGAGCCGGAGAGCACGCCGGCCGCCAGGCCGTAGGGGGTGCGATTGGCCAGGTCGACGGCTTCGGCCTCGCTGGCGAAGGTCACCACGCTGGCCACCGGACCAAAGATCTCTTCGTCGAAGGCGCGCATGCCGGGACGGACACCGCTCAGTACGGTCGGGGCATAGAACAGCCCTTCGTGCCGGCCGCCCTGCTCCAGCCGGGCACCGGCGGCGAGGCTGTCGGTGACGATGCCCTGTACCCGTTGCAGCTGCCGGGCGTTGATCAGCGGACCCAGCTGGGTCGTGGGCTCCAGCGGATCACCCAGGCGCAGGGCGGCGGCGCGGGCGGCCAGGCGCTCGGTGAAGGCGGTAGCGAGGCGCTGGTGCACCAGGATCAGCCCGGTGGCCATGCAGATCTGGCCCTGGTGCAGGAAACTGCCCCAGGCGGCGCAGCCGACGGCGCGGTCGAGATCGGCGTCGTCGAGCACGATCAGCGGATTCTTGCCGCCCAGCTCCAGGGCCACCTTCTTCAGGTGGCGCCCGGCGCTTTCCGCCACCTGGCGCCCGGCCTGGGTCGAGCCGGTGAAGGCGATCATCCGCACCTGGGGATGGGCGCAGAGCGCCGCCCCGGCCTCGGCGCGACCGGGCAGCACCTGCAGCACGCCCTTGGGCAGGCCGATGGCCTCGAACAGTCGGGCGATCAGGATGCCGCCGCTCACCGGCGTCTGGTGATCCGGCTTGAGCACCACGGCATTGCCGCAGGCCAGCGCCGGCGCCACGGCGCGCAGCGAAAGGATCAGCGGGAAGTTGAAGGGCGAGATCACCCCCACCACGCCATGGGGCAGGCGGCGGGCATAGGACAGCGCCCCGCGCTCGCTGGGCAGGACCACGCCATGGGGCTGCAGCAACTGACCGGCGACCTGCTGCAGGATGACCCCGGCTTCGCGCAATTCCAGCTCGGCCTTGGGCAGGATGCCGCCGGTCTCCCGGGCGATCAGGGGGGCCAGTTCGGCGCGCTGCATTTCCAGCTGCGCGGCCGCGGCCAGGAACAGCCCGGCCTTTTGCCGGGCGGTCCAGCCGGCCCAGGCCGGTTGCGCCTGGGCCGCCTTGGCGCAAGCCTGGTCGATATCGGCGACACTGGCCAGACCGGTGCGATGCAGGGGCTGGCCAGTGGCAGGTTCGATGACCTCCAGAGTACCACCCTGGGCGGCGATCCAGTCGCCATCGAAAATCCGCTCGCGCCAGGGTGCGCCGTCCAGGAACGGCGTGGATGGTCTGCTCATAGCCTTCTCCTTGTTGTTATCGGGCCGCGGTGGGCACAGGCAAGAGAGCAAAGGCTGTGCCCAGCCTGGGCTGGTAACAAAAAGAGCAACGCAATCAGAGGTTTGGTGGCTTGGGCAGGCAAAGGCGGCAGGCCCAGCCGGCAAACGTCTTGCTCAAAAGATAAAGTTATGAGGTATAACCTTTCTCTCGATTGCGCATTTGCGCAATGCCTCAGGGAGTCCTGCCATGGCCCTGTCCGAACGCCTGTCCCTCAACGCCTTGCAACAGGTCGCCCCGGGCCTGCACCGGGGCGACAGTGCCGCCTGGGACGGCAGCGCCAGCCCGACCCAGGCGGAACTGGCCGAGTGCCTGTTCTTCTCGCCCGGCGATGGCCGCATCTGGCTCAATGACCAACGCATGCTGCTGGTCCACGCCTCGTCCTTTGGTGCCCTGCGGCGCGAGTTGATCGGCGCCCTGGGTCAGGAACGCGCCCGCGGTCTGCTGACCCGGGTGGGCTATCTTTCCGGGGTAAGGGACGCCGAACTGGTGCGCAAGCGCTGGCCCCAGGCCGACGCCGCGGCCATTTTCGCGGCCGGTACCCGGCTGCATGGCCTGGAAGGTCTGGTGCGGGTCGAGCCGCTGCATTTCGAATTCGATGTCGACCAGGGGCGTTATGGCGGCGAATTTCTCTGGCATCACTCGGCCGAATGCGACGAGCACCAGATCGCCCACGGTCAGGGCAGCGACCCGGCCTGCTGGATGGAGATCGGCTATGCGATCGGCTATGTCAGCAGCCTGTTCGGCCGCCTGGTGATCTTTCGCGAGGTGGAATGCCGCGCCATGGGCCATCACGTCTGCCGGGTCGAAGGCCGCAATGCCGAACGCTGGCCCGATGTGGCGGAAGACCTGCGCTATCTCAATGCCGCTGGCGACGGCGCTCCCGAGCCAGCCGCCACGGAACGCCTGCCCGCGCCCCTGCCCCACGCCGCCGACGGCCAGCAACCGCTGGTGGGCGCCTCGGCAGCCTTCAACAGCGCCTTCCAGGCCCTGCAGCGGGTCGCCCCGACCCCGGCCACGGTGTTGCTCACCGGCGAATCGGGAGTGGGCAAGGAGTTGTTCGCCAGTCACCTGCACCGCCTCAGTCGCCGCGCCGACGGCCCCTTCGTCGCCCTCAACTGCGCGGCCATTCCCGAGAATCTCATCGAAGCCGAATTGTTCGGCGTGGAGCGCGGCGCCTACACCGGCGCCAACCAGTCCCGCGCCGGGCGCTTCGAACGCGCCCAGGGCGGCACCCTGTTTCTCGACGAGATCGCCTGCCTGAGTCTGCCCGGCCAGGGCAAGCTGCTGCGCGCGCTCCAGGAGCGCGAGATCGAGCGGGTCGGCGGCAGCCGCACCCTCAGGGTGGACGTGCGCGTGATCGCCGCCACCAATCTGGACCTGCACGAGGCGGTACGCCGCGGCGACTTCCGCGAAGACCTCTTCTATCGGCTCAACGTCTATCCCATCGGCATCCCGCCCCTGCGGGACCGCCGCGACGACGTGCCGCTGCTGGTGGATCTGTTCCTGCGGCGCTTCTGCGCCGCCTACGAACGTCCGCCGGTGGGCCTGACCATGCGCGCCCTCAAGGCCCTGCTGCGCTACGACTTTCCCGGCAACGTGCGGGAATTGCAGAATCTGGTGGAGCGCGGGGTGATCGCCAGCGATCCGGGCGAACTCATCGACCTGCCCCACCTGTTTCGCGGCGAACCGCTGCCGGCCGACCTCCTGGAACCGGCGCCGCAGACAGCCAGCTGGCTGGAACGCCTGGGCGTGGACGGCAAACGCCCGCTGCACCTGGGACAGCTGGAAGCCGAGCTGCTCGACGAAGCCCTGGCGCACAGCCAGGGCAACGTGGCCGCCGCGGCGCGACTGCTCGGCCTGAGTCGTGCCCAGTTCGCCTATCGCCATCGCCGCGCGCGCCAGGATCTGGACTAGAATGACCCCTCGATACCCTCCTCTCGCCATCTCCGACGGAAGCCCTTCCCGCCGATGAGTTCCCCCGACGACGCCACGCCCCTGGACCCTGCCGCCACCCCCTGGCTGGACACCGCCGTAGGCTATGCCCTGCGCCGCGCCCAGATGAAGATGTTCCAGCACCTAGTGGACAGCCTGGCCACCTATGACCTGCGCCCCGCCCAGTTCACCGCCCTGGTGATCCTCGAACAGGAACCGGGCCTGATGCAGGCCGACCTGGCCCGGCGCCTGGCCATCGAGCCACCGCAACTGGTGCTGCTGCTGAACAAGCTGGAACGCCAGGGCCTGGCCGAGCGGGTGCGTGGCACCCAGGATCGCCGCGCCTACGCCCTGCACCTCACCGAGCAGGGCCGTGCCCTGGTGGGCGAACTCAAGGAGCGCGCCGCCGCCAGCGACCGCGCCGCCAGCGCGCCGCTGGAAGATGCCGAGCGGGCCGAGCTGTTGCGCCTGCTGCGCAAGCTCAATGGGGAATTGGGGTAGCGGGGCTGGTAAGGCGGGCGCTGAAAGAGGTAGCGGTTTTGTTGGGCTTCGCTGCGCTCAGCGCCAACCTAAGCTGTGACCACCACCCACAGCCCTGCCTTAGCGCCCCCTCTCCCACGGGGAGAGGGCTGGGGTGAGGGCCGCCGTCAGCCGCTGAGATACGGCCCTCAAAAGCCGTACAGACTGACCGGGTTATCGCGCAGGATGGCATTGCGTATCTGCTCATCCGGCGCCCAGTCGGCCAGCAGGTCGAAGATGAGGCCGTCGTCCGGCTTGTTGCCGGTCGCGACCGTGGGATGCGGCCAGTCGCTGCCCCACAGCAGCCGCTCCGGATGACGCCGCACCAGCTCCCGGGCCACCGCGCCCACGTCGGCATACTCCGGCGGGCCGCTGCGCGACCTGATGTAGGGACCCGACAGCTTCACCCAGGTACGCTCGCCGTCCAGCAGGCGGGTCACCACGGCGAAGGTCGCCGAATTCACCCCCTCCGGTTGCGGCACATGGCCCATGTGGTCGATCACCAACCGCGCCGGCAGCCGTTGCAGCCGACTCTCCAGCTCCGTCAGCTGATTGCCCGTGGCGACCACCTGGACATTCCAGCCCAGTTCGGCGACCCGCGCGGCCAGGGGCTCGAGGTCGGCCAGATCGGCGCCGCCGTAGCTGAGGTTGAAACGGATCCCGCGCACCCCGGCCTTGTGCAGCTCCTGCAACTCGGCATCGCTGATGCTTTGGTCGAGGACAGCTACACCGCGGGCCTGGCCCTGGCTGCGCGCCAGACCGTCGAGCATGCAGCGATTGTCGGTGCCGTAGGTGGACGGCGTGACGATGACCATCCGCTGCAATCCCAGTAGCGCCTGCAGCTGGTGATAGTCATCCAGGGAGGCATTGGGCGGAAGCAGCTTGGCGCCCGGCGCCGCTGGATAGCGGTCGTCATAGAGGTGCATGTGGCAGTCGACACTGCCGGCCGGCGCCTTGAGTCTCGGTGCCGTCTGTATCGCGGAGAAAGGGGTAGCGGCCTGGACGCCGAGGGCATCGAACAGGCACAGGGCGGCACTCGCCTGGGCACTCGCTTGCAGGAAGCGCCGACGACTGAACGTCATGGGGAAATCCTCGATAGGTTGCCGGCCGCCAAGGCCGGTAGTGAGCAGCGCTTGGCCGAGTCCTGAAGCCGCCGACATTTGGTCGGCGGCTTCGGGAACTCAGACCTAGCCGGCGTTGGTCGCTACGCTCTGGGCATCTGCCTTGGCGCGCGCCGCGGCTTTACGACCCATGATCAGTACCAAGAGGCCGCTGATGGCGCACAGGGTGGCCAGCGGCAGTACGGCCAGGGCATGGCTATGGGTGGCACCGTGGATGGCGCCATAGACGTTGACCATTACCCCGCCGCCGATCAGGTTGGCCAGGGCGCCGATGGCGGCCAGACCCGCCGCGGCGGTAGAGGACGACAGCCAGCCCGAGGCCAGCGCCCAGAACGGTCCCTTCATCGAATAGGCACCGATCAGCACCAGGCTCAGCAGGATAACCGTGGCGGCCAGCGACGAGGTGAACATGCCCGCCAACAGACCCACGGCGATCAACAGCATGGTGAGCGAGGTGTGCCAGCGACGTTCGCCGGTGCGATCCGAGCTACGGCCCCAGAGGACCATCGCTATGGAGGCCAGGCCATAGGGAATGGCGTTGGTCAGGCCGACCTCCAGGTTGGACAGGCCAAAGGACTTGAGCAATTGCGGCGCCCAGACGCTCATGGTGCTGCCGGCCGCCGAGGCACCCGAATAGATCAGCGCCATCACCCAGATATCCTTGTGCTTGAGCAATTGCCACAGGGAGATATGGCCGATGCTGGTCTTGCGCCCGCGCTCTTCGGCCAGCTTGAGCGTCAGCCAGTTGCGTTGCTCGTCGCTCAGCCATTTGGCCTGCTCCGGGCGGTCGGTCAGCACGAACAGGCAGGCGATACCCAGCAGCACCGCCGGGATGCCTTCCAGGATGAACAGCCAGTGCCAGCCACGCATGCCCATCCAGCCGTCCA
This sequence comes from Pseudomonas sp. BAV 4579, assembly GCF_009765395.1. NCBI lineage: Bacteria > Pseudomonadati > Pseudomonadota > Gammaproteobacteria > Pseudomonadales > Pseudomonadaceae > Pseudomonas > Pseudomonas sp. BAV 4579. The sequence continues at coordinate 14,811 of NZ_WHOV01000054.1, forward strand.
GGCTCAGTAGCAGGCCCGAAAGCGGCGAACCCAGGAAGTTGGCGCCCGGGATCGCCACCATGAAGATGGCGACCATGCGCGCTCTATAGTTGGAGGGCAGCCAGTAGGTGAGGTACAGCAGCACGCCGGGGAAAAAGCCGGCTTCGGCGGCGCCCAGCAGGAAGCGCATCACATAGAGCGAGTTGGCGCCCTGGACGAAGGCGGTGCCCGCTGAGATCAGGCCCCAGGTGATCATGATCCGGGCGATCCAGATGCGCGCGCCGAAGCGTTGCAGCGCCAGGTTGCTCGGCACCTCCACCAGGAAGTAGGAAAAGAAGAACAGGCTGCTGGCGAAGCCGAAGATCGCGGGCGTCAGGCCCAGATCCTGGTTCATCTGCAGCGAGGCCATGCCGATGTTGCCGCGGTCGATGATGGCGATGAGGTAGCAGACGATCAGGAACGGCAGGATGCGCCAGGCGACGCGGCGCATGGTCGCGCGTTCCAGTTCGCTGATTTCGGGCGTGGAAGAGGTCATGCAGGCTCTCCGTCTTATTGTTGTGGAGATAGACGTAGCGAGCGGCTCCGGGAAGGACACCGCTCGCCCTGACGCGAGGATCAGGCCGCGATCAGGTGACGATTGACCACGGCACGGGTTTCCACCGCCTTGCCGTTCCAGCGATCAAGTACCTGCTGCACCGCCACCAGCCCGACCCGGTCGCGGGCCTCGGTGGTGTTGGCGCCCACGTGGGGCGTGGCGACCAGGTTGGTCAGGCCCCATAGGGCGCTGTCGGCCGGCGGCGGCTCGGGGTGGAAGGTATCCAGGCCGGCACCGCCGATCTGGCCGTCGCGCAACGCTGCGACCAGCGCCTGGGTGTCGATCAACTCGCCGCGAGCGGTATTGATCAGCAGGCTGCCGGGACGCATCCGGGCGAACTGGGCGGCGCCGAACAGGTGGCGATTGGCCTCGGTGAGCGGGCAATGCAGGCTGATGACGTCGCACTCGGCCAACAGGTTATCGAAGCTCTCTTCCCGGCGCACGTGGTCACGCACGGGCAGGGTCTGGAGATAGGGATCATAGACCCGGACCTGCATCCGCAGCGGCGCCACCAGGTCCATCAGCACGCTGCCGATGGAACCCAGGCCCACCAGGCCGAGGGTCTTGCCAAACAGCTCGGTGCCATTGGCCTGGGCCTTGTCCCAGTGCCCGGCGTGCATTCGCGCATTCAGCCAGGGGGTCTGCCGGGCCACGCTGAACATCAGAGCGAAGGCATGTTCGGCCACCGATTGGGCGTTGGCGCCCAGGGCGATGGTGACCGGGATCCCCCGGTCGGCGGCGGCCTGCAGATCGATGGTGTCGTAGCCGACGCCGTGCTTGGCGATGATCTCGAGCCTGGCCGAGGCCTCGATCATCTCGCGGGTCAGCTTGCCCTGGCGGACGATGATGGCGTCGGGCTGCTCCCGGCGGATCAGCGCGACCAGCTCGTCATGGGGCATGTAGGGCTGGGTCGGTACCACGCGGATGCCGTGGGCGGCAGCCAGGGCCATGGCGTCGGGCGCGAGTTCAGGACCGGTGAGAAGCAGGGTGCGGGTCATGTGGGTTATCCCTTGTTGTTATGACGTCGTCCGTCGAGCGGACAGCCAGATGAGCAGGCCTTGACCTTAGCATAATGGAATAGCGTTGCAATACTGAACGCAATCTTGAATTACCTGCCACCCATCCGCCCGTTGAATGTTTAAAAAAGAAATGCCATTCTGAAATTCGACACCCGCTCCTGCGGCATCCAACAAAGCCCACAAGAGAAATGCCCATGACCATCGGATTCAGAGTTCTCAATGCCCAACGCAAGGTCGCAGCCGAATGGGTCGCGCGTTATCGTGAGGTTCCGGTCGCCAATGTCAGCGATTCGATGAACCGGATGACCGCCGGCGGCTCGCGCCTGCGTCCCATGCACCGCCAGGGCGTGCTGGCCGGCCCGGCACTGACCGTGAAGGCACGCCCGGGCGACAACCTCATGCTGCACTACGCCCTGGACATCGCCGAGCCGGGCGACGTCATCGTGGTGGATGCCGGCGGTGACCTGACCAATGCCCTGATCGGCGAGATGATGGTGGCCTATGCCCTCAAGCGCGGCGTGGCCGGCATCGTCATCAACGGCGCCATCCGCGATGCCGCCAACATCGGCTCGGGCGACTTCCCCCTGTTCGCTGCCGGCATCTCTCACCGCGGCCCCTACAAGGACGGTCCGGGCGAGATCAACGTGCCCATCGCCATCGACGGCATGGTCATCGAGCCGGGCGATCTGATCATCGGCGACGACGACGGCCTGCTCTGCGTGCCCTATGACCAGGTTGCCGAGGTCTATGACCGTGCCAGCGCCAAGCACGCCGCCGAAGAGAAGCAAATGCGGCAGATCGCCGAAGGCACCAACGACCGCAGCTGGGTCCTGGAATCGCTCAAGAAGAAGGGTTGCGCCCTGCCCTAGTCAGTGGCCCCAATGAAGAAAGGCAGCCTGGTGCTGCCTTTTTTATTGCGCATCGGGTCCATTGGCACCCGTCGAACTCGACCTGTCCCTTCTGGACGGACACGACAGGTCGCGCAGTAACCGGGAAAAGAGGGTCGCGCCTCGACGACTCAAGCCAACCAGCCTCGCGACGTGTCAGGAGCATAGGGCAAGGCGGCCAGCCCCCTGCTGCGAAGAGACGCGCCATCCAGCGGCGTCAACGTTCGGCGCGACCAGCTGCCGGCGTCCCGCCAGGGTATCTTGCTCAGCCCTATCCGGAGCGCCGGCCTCTCCCTCACGATCAGTCGACCGCAAAAGCAGAAGGCGGCTCATCGCCGCCCCCTTCGCCTGGCTCGCCCCTGAATCAGGTACGACCCGCAGGCTCCAACCCGGCCCCACCCACCGGCTTCACCGGCACCCGACGACTCGGGTCGCCCAGCCAGAGCATCATGACGACACCTAGCGCCAGTACCGAGGCCACCACATAGAAGGGTCCGGAGTAACTCTGGGTCGCATCCTTGACCAGGCCGATGGCGAAGGGCCCGACGAAGCCGCCGAGGTTGCCGATGGAGACGATCAGCGCCAGTCCGCCCGCTGCCGCCCGACCGGTCAGGAAGCTGGAGGGAATGGCCCAGAAGGTCGCCTGGAAGGACAGGATGCTGGCCACCGTCACGCTCAGGCAGCTCATGCGCAACAGCGGATCGGCCGAGAGCGCAGCGCCCACCAGGCCACAGGCGGCCAGCCCCAGAGCGCCGGCCACATAGGGCAGTCGGTGCGCACTCAGGTTGGCCTGCCGCGCCCAGAGGGTCATGGCGACGGCGCCGAGGATGTAGGGGATGGTCGCCACCAGCCCCACGGTGGTGTTCTGCATGCCCAGGCTCTTGATGATCTGCGGCATCCAGATGCCGATCCCCACGGAGCCGACGATGCCGCAAAAGTTGATGGCGGCCAGCACGAAGACCTTGGGATTGGTGAGGGCAGCGCGCAGGGTGGAGCCATGGGCCGCGCCTATCTCGCGCTGCTCGCGGGCCAGTCGTTCGGTCAGCCAGGTGCGCTCGCGGGTCGACAGCCAGCGCGCCTTGGCCGGCGAATCCACCAGCACGAACAGGCAGAGAATACCCAGCAGCACCGCCGGCAGGGCTTCCACCACCAGCAGGAATTGCCAGTTCTTCAACCCCATGAAGTCATGGATGTCCAGCAGGAAGCCCGACAGCGGCGAGCCGATGATGTTGGCGGTAGGGATGCCCAGCAGGAAGGCGGCGGTCGCCTTGGCACGCCATTTCCCCGGGAACCAGTAGGTGAAGTAGAGGTAGACCCCCGGGGTGAAGCCGGCCTCGGCCACCCCGAGCAGAAAGCGCAGGATGCTGAAGCTGACCGGGCCGGTGGCGAATGCCGTGGCCATGGAGATCAGGCCCCAGCTGATCATGATCCGGGCGATCCAGATCCGCGCGCCGAAGCGCTGCATGAGCAGGTTGCTGGGAATCTCGAAGATGAAATAACCGAAGAAGAACAGACCTGCTGCCCAGCCGAACATGGTCGCCGTCAGGCCCAGGTCCTTGTTCATGCTGATGGCGGCGAAGCCGACGTTGGTGCGATCCAGGTAGCTGATCACGTAGCAGGCGAAGATGAACGGCAGGATGCGCCACAGGGTACGCCCGAGCAGTTGTTCGCCTTCGGCATCGGTCAAGGGCGCCTGGGCGCCCAGCGGGGTCTGACTCATGGATTACCTCTGTTGTAATTATTGTGGTGCTGACAGGGGCGCCGGAGCGCTGTTTACAGGTGAGAGAACAGCGGCAGACCTCGTACGCTGGTCTCTACCCGCAGGATGCTGCCGGTCTCGGATTCGGTGATGAACAGGCTGCGCCCCTCGGGGCCGCCGAAGGCCAGGTTGGTGTTGCTGATGCCGGCACAGGACCGCAACCGCGCCAGCGGCTCGGCCACCTGCGACAGCTGCCAGACCGAGCCGAAACCGGTATGGGCGATATAGAGGTTGCTCTCTTCATCCAGCGCCAGGCCGTCCGGACCACCGAGGCCACCGTGGAGCTGGGCGAAGACCCCGACCTTGCCGATCAGCGAGCCGTTGCCCAGAGGAATACGCCAGATCTGCTGCGCCCGGGTCACCGCGATCAGCAGGTGGTTGAGCCGCGGATCGAAGACGATGCCATTGGGGCTGGGCACCGTGTTCAACAGACAGCTCAGCTGGCCGTCGGCCGCCAGGCGATAGACCCGCCCACTGGCGTCCTGCAAGCCGGTCTGGCCCTGGTCGGTGAAGTAGAGATCGCCGGCCGGCGAGAACACCAGGTCGTTGACCCCCTTGAAGCCTTCCGAGCCGGCGCTGCCCAGCAGCGTCTCCACCTCGCCACGCAGCGGATCGAGCAGCAGGATGCCGCGCCTGTAGTCGGCGATGAAGATGCGCCCGTCACGATGGATCTTCAGGCCGTTGGGCCAGCCGTCGTACTCGCAGACCAGTTCCCACTCGCCCCTGGGGTCGATGCGAAAGATGCGCCCATTGGGGATGTCGGTCACATAGAGATTGCCCTGGCGATCGAAGGAAGGGCCTTCCAGGAAGGAATCGATCGCCCTGCCCTGGCGATTGGCATCCGCCCAGGCCGTGCGCTTCGGCTGGCGATAGCGATCGGGCAGGCGGGTAAAGACGGAGGTTTGGATCGTCGGCGGCGCAGCGAAAAAGCTCATGACCAGGCACCTGAGAGAGGCCGAAGCCCCTCCGCACAGAGGAGCCTCGCAATTTTATTTTTAACGAAATGCCGTTGCAAAAATAAAACACTCAAGGCCAATTGCAAGCAAAAGTTTTCAGCTGACGAAGGCTGCATCCTCAAGGCTGCTTGACAGGCACGACTTTTCTAAATACTCCTTAAAAGAAATGGCATTTCAAAAATAACAAGGAGAACGCCATGCTGCATCCGTCCGGCCGCTCGTCCCGTCCCGCCCTGCGCCAGCTCGCCCGCGTCCTGGGTCTGGCCGCCAGCCTCACCTTGGCTAGCGTCCTCCCCGCTCAGGCTCAGACCGAACAGACCCAGGTCACTCTGGCCATCCAGTACGGCTATGCCTATCTGCCGGTAACCCTGGCCGACAAGCTGGGCTTCTTTCGCGAGCAGGCCAAGGCCGCCGGCCAGCCCGACACCCAATTCGAGATCAAGCGCATCAGTGGCTCGCCCGCCATCAACGACGCCTTGATCAGCGGCAATATCGACATTGGCGGCTATGCGCTGCCGGGCACCCTGGTGGCTTGGCAGAAGACCAGGAAGTCCCTCGACATCCGCGCGCTCTGCGCCCTGGTGGCCGGCGACAATGCGCTGTTCGTCAACGATCCCTCGATCAAGTCGCTCAAGGACTTCAAACCCGACCAGAAGATTGCCGTCAGTTCCCCCACCGGCCAGCAGGCGCTGCTGCTGCAGATGGCCGCCGAGCGCACCTTCGGTCCCGGCCAGGCGCATCGGCTGGACAACCTGATGGTGGCCCTGCCCCATCCCGACGCCACCGCCAGCCTGCTCAACAAGGCCGGTATCACCGGCTACATCGGCCCCAACCCCTACAGCTATCTGCTGGCCAAGGACCCCAAGGTCACCAAGCTGTTCGACTTTTCCAAGGAGCTGGGCAGCCGCATGACCAGCGGGGTGCTGACCACCACTGGCAAATTCGTCAAGCGCAACCCGGGCCTCAGTGGCGCGGTGGTCGCCGCCATCGCCCAGGCCCAGGACTTCATCAAGGCCGAGCCACGCAAGGCCGCCGAACTCTTCCTGCAGTCGGAGCCCTCCAGCCTGAGCCTCGACCAGGTGGAGGACATGCTGCGCGGCGTCAGTGGCGAGTGGTCGGTGCAGCCCATCGGGGTCATGGCGCTGGCCAACTTCATGGTCGGCAGCGGTGCCCTGAAGGAAGCGCCCCAGCGCTGGCAGGAGGTCTTCTTCGAACCCGTGGCCAACGGCGAGGGCAACTGACATGAATGCCGTACCGACTTCCGCGCCTACCGCTGTCCCTGATAGTCCCGCCTGCCTGCTGCAGGTCGATAACGTGACCCTGCAATACAAGACCCGCGAGCAACTGATCACCGCCACCCACCAGGTGTCCTTCACGGTCCGCGAATACGATCGCTTCATCCTGCTCGGCCCCTCGGGCTGCGGCAAATCCAGCCTGCTCAAGAGCGTCGCGGGCTTTCTCGAACCGGCGGCGGGCCACATCCGCCTGCATGGCCAGGACGTCCGCGAACCCGGTCCGGATCGCATGATGGTGTTCCAGGAATTCGACCAGCTGATGCCCTGGAAGACCGTACTCGGCAATATCCTCTTCCCGCTCCAGGAAACCCGCCGCTTCCCCGCCGGCGAATTGCGTGACCGGGCCCGGGCCGCGGCGGTCAAGGTGGGCCTGGAGAAGTTCGTCGACGCCTATCCGCACCAGCTTTCCGGCGGCATGAAGCAACGCGTGGCCATTGCCCGCGCCCTGGCCATGGAGCCGGCCGTCCTGCTGATGGACGAACCCTTCGCCGCCCTCGACGCCCTCACCCGGCGGCGCATGCAGGAGGAACTGCTCGGGCTCTGGGAGCAGTCGCCCTTCACCCTGATGTTCGTCACCCACTCCATCGAAGAGGCCATCCTGCTCGGCTCGCGCATTCTGGTGCTCAGCCCTCATCCCGGCCAGGTCCGCGCCGAGCTCGATGCCAGCCAGTACGGCTTCCGTCAGCAGGGCGCCGCCGGCTTCACCGCCTTCCATAATCGCATCAGCCAGATGCTGTTCGGCCCCAACGCCAGCGAGACCGCCCATGACTAAGCCCGCCGTCGTCCTGCAACCGCGTCCGGACCTCGAATATACGCCCGTCGCCCCCGGCCAGGTCGGCGACATCGCCCGGCGCCTGGGCCTGGCCGAGCGCCTGTTCGCCCAGGCCGGTGTGCGCCGCACCCTGGTGCTGATCGCCCTGGCGCTGATCTGGGAGGTCTATGCCCGCTACCTGGACAACCCGCTGATGTTTCCGACCTTCAGCGACACCGTGGTGGCGCTGTGGACCGATCTGGTCAATGGCGCCCTGCCCCTGGCCGTACTCAGCTCGCTCAAGGTACTGATGGTGAGCTACGGCCTGGCCATCGCCCTGGCGATGCTGCTCACCACCCTGGCGGTATCCACCCGGGTGGGCACCGATATCCTCGCCACCCTCACCGCCATGTTCAATCCGCTGCCGGCCATCGCCATCCTGCCGCTGGCCATGCTCTGGTTCGGCCTCGGCGTCCAGAGTCTGATGCTGGTCATCGTCCATTCGGTGCTCTGGGCGGTGGCGCTCAACACCTACTCGGGCTTCCTCTCGGTCAGCCAGACCCAGCGCATGGCCGGGCGCAACTATGGGCTGCGCGGCATCCGCCTGGTGGCCAAGGTACTGATCCCGGCGGCGGTGCCCTCAATCCTTGCCGGCCTGAAGATCGGCTGGGCCTTCGCCTGGCGTACCCTGATCGCCGCCGAGCTGGTGTTCGGCGTCTCCGGCAACTCGGGCGGCCTGGGCTGGTACGTCTTCCAGCACCGCAACGCCCTGGAGACCTCCAATGTGTTCGCCGGTCTGCTGATGGTGATCATCATCGGTCTGGTGGTGGAAGGCCTGGTGTTCCGCAGCATCGAGGTGCTCACGGTGCGTCGCTGGGGCATGCAGAATTGAGCCGCCGCTCACCGCCCAAGGGAAGCCCTCGGAGCCGTCGCCATGGCTGAGACACCGGCTTCCCCCCACGCCCAGGTCCGCGAGGCCTGGCTGGCCCAGGTCCAGGAACCGATCCTGGACCCCGAGCTGCCCATCATCGACGCCCATCACCACCTCTGGGACCGGCCCGGCCAACGCTACCTGCTGCCCGAGTACCTGGCGGACACCGCTAGCGGCCATCGCATCCTGGCCTCGGTCTATGTGCAGTGCCGGTCGATGTACAGCGCGGACCGGGCCGCGCCCTTCGACGCCGTGGGGGAAGTGGAATTCGCCGCCGGGATAGCGGCCCAGAGCGCCAGCGGTCTCTATGGCGAGAGCCGGCTGTGCGCCGCCATCGTCGCCGGCGCCGATCTGCGCCAGGGAGAGGGGGTCATTCCGGTCCTGGAAGAGATGCAGGCGCGCAGCGGCGGACGCCTGCGTGGCATCCGCAACGCCACCGCCTGGCATGCCGATCCGCGCCTGGTGTCCAATCCGCGGCCACCGCCGGCCAAGGTGCTCACGGACGAGCGCTTCCACGAAGGCGTGGCCTGCCTGGCCCGCCATGGTCTTTCGCTGGATATCTGGGCGTACCACACCCAGCTCGACGAGGTCCTGGCCCTCGCCCGCAGATTCCCCGACCAGTTGATCGTCCTCGATCATTGCGGTGGCCCGCTCGGCGCCGGACCCTATGCGCACCAACGCCAGGCGGTGTTCCAGGCCTGGTCCCTGGCCATCCGGGAGCTGGCCAGCTGCAGCAACCTGCGCCTGAAGCTGGGCGGCCTGGGCATGAAGGTTGGCGGCTTCGCCTTCGACGAGCGAGCCACTCCGCCCACCTCGGCCGAACTGGCCGAGCGCTGGCGACCCTATGTGCTGACCTGCGTGGAAGCCTTCGGCGCCGAGCGCTGCCTGTTCGAAAGCAACTTTCCCGTGGACAAGGGCATGTTCTCCTACGGGGTGCTCTGGAACGCCTTCAAGCGCCTGACCCAGGGCTGGGGGCAGGCCGACCGTGAAGCCCTGTTCAGTGGCACGGCGATGGACACCTACCGCCTTTCGTTAACTAGCTGATGAGCCGTGGTTACCGCACGATCCTGAGGCTGTCGCGACGGACCGCGCCGGGACTCTGGATCCCCAGCAGCGCCATGTTGCGCGACAACTCGGTGGCCAGGATGCCGATCGCATGCTTGATGCCCGGCTGGCCGCCCACGGCGCCCGCGTAGTTCATCGGCCGGCCGATGAAGACGAAGGTCGCCCCCAGCGCGAGCGCCATGAGGATGTCACTGCCGCGGCGGAAGCCGCTGTCGATCATCACCGGGTAATCAGGCCCTACCGCCTTGACCACCTGCGGCAGGATGGCGAGGGGTGCGACACTGCCATCCATCTGGCGCCCGCCATGGTTGGAGACGATGACGCCATCCGCACCGGATTCCCGGGCGTGCACGGCATCCGCCGGATCAAGGATGCCCTTGACCACCAGGGTGCCCGGCCAGTGACGGCGAATCAGCGCCAGGTGTCGCCAGCTCAGGTGATCGCGGGCGCCGAAATCGCGCATCACATTGGCCGACACGATGGGCGCGCCACGGCCGACGCCGGAATTCTCGAAGTGCGGCATGCCCCGCCGGAGCAGGGTGCGCAAGGCGGTACCCAGCAGCCAGCGCGGGTGGGTGATGCCCTCCCAGGCCAGGTGCAGATCCGGCTTCAACGGCGTGGCAAAGCGTGCGCGAATCAGATTCTCCCGATTGGCCGACACCGGTACGTCGGCGGTGACCACCAGCGTCTTGAAACCGGCGCGCTGCACGCGCTCGATGAGGGCGAGGATCTTGGCGTCTTCGCCCGGCACATAGGCCTGGAACCAGGCGTCCGGATTTTCCTGCACCACCGCCTCCATCGGCAGCAGGGAGGAGCCGCTCATGATCGCCGGGATATTGGCCTCCCTGGCCGCCCGGGTCTGGATGAGGTCACCCTCGAAGGCGGTGAGGACGCTGATGCCCATGGGCGCGATGCCGAAGGGCGCGCTGTAGCGCTGCCCCAGGAGAGTCGTTTCGAGGCTGCGCGCCGAGGTATCGGTGAAGACGCGCGGGACCCAGGCATAGCGATCGAATCCCGAGCGGTTCCCGTGCAGCGACTTTTCCTCTTCCGCGCCACCGCTGACGTAGGCGAACAGCGGCTTGGGCAGGTGGCGGCGAGCGGCCGCCTCGAAATCATCGAGGGACAGAATCGCCCGCAGGCGTCGGGGTATCCGGTAGCCGCCGCTGCCCTTGGGCAGGGTGTGGGACGCCAAGGGATAGTCTTGCAGTCTGCTCGTCTGGTTCATGCCGCTGGCCTGGTCGTTTTGGCCATCTTAGGCGCCCGAACAGCGAAGAAAAGTTATTCTTCGTCGATCCAAAGACGAGAAAAACTCATGAAGATCGAAGCCTTCCTGACCTTGCAGGCGGCAGTGGAGCGCGGCTCCTTCGCCGCGGCTGCGGAGGCGGTGAACCTGACCCCCAGCGCTGTCAGCCTGCAGATCAAGCAGCTCGAGGCCTACTTCGGCCAGTCGCTGTTCGATCGCTCGGGTCGGACGGTGCAAGCCACGGGGTTCGCCCGACAATTGATCGACACCATGGCCCGGCCGTTGGCCGATCTCGAGAAATTGCGCAATCAGCGCGCCCAGCCGCTGACCGGTCGCGTCCGTCTCGGGGTGACGGGTTCGGTCCTGACCACCCTGCTCCCCAAGGCGGTCGCCGAACTGCAGCAACGCGCTCCCGGCATCACCCTGCAACTGGAGCGGCACAATACGCCCGAATTGATCGCCGCCCTGAAAGCGGATCGCCTGGATGCCGCCATCCTGATCAGACCACCAGGCGGCGGCTCGGCGCGGCTGCATTGGCATGACCTGCTCCGCGAGCCGCTGGTACTGGTGGTGCCAGCGCAGCTCGCGCCCCTGGAGCCCGAAGCCTATCTGCGGCGCTACCCCTGGATCAGGCTGGATCGCAAGCTGGTGGTCGGTCGCCTGGCGGCGCGCTTCGTCGATGGCCTGGTGCCCCAGTGCGAGGCCCTGCTCGATGTCCCCAGCGCCGACGCCATCATCGCCATGGTCGGCCTGGGCCTGGGCGTCTCGGTGCTGCCGCGACTGCGCCCGGAACACCTGGGGCCCTATGAGATAAGGGAGGTCTCCCTCGGCACTGCCGCGCCCACTCGCCAACTCGCCATGGCGCGCCGCAAGCAGGACTCCGAAAGCGCCTTGCTCGACACCATCGCCCAGGCCTTCGACATCGCCTGCCGCTAGCACGCCGAGGGGGCGGCGAGCTCAGCCCGTTGCCCCCTCTCCGCTCAAGCCTCCTCCTCCTGGAAGGCCTCTTCCCGCTTCCGGCGAAACGCCGGCAACACCATCATCACCAGCAGGATGGCCGAGGCGGCGAACAGGGTGGCGCTGATCGGCCGCTGGACGAGCACGGACGGATCCCCCTGGGAAATCAGCAGGGCGCGTCTCAGGTTGGTCTCCAGCAAAGGGCCGAGGACGAAACCCAGCAGCAGCGGACCCGGCTCGCACTTGGCCTTGCGGAACAGATAGCCCAGCAGCCCGAAGATGATCACCAGGGCGAAATCGAAGCCGCGGTTGTTGACGCTGTACACCCCGACGCAGCAGAACAGCAGGATGGCCGGGAACAGCAGCCGATACGGCACCTGCAGCAGCCGCACCCAGACGCCGATGAGCGGCAGGTTGATGACCAGCAGCATCAGGTTGCCGATCCACATGCTGGCGATCAGGCCCCAGAACAGCGCCGGCTGGTTGGTGATCACCGAGGGCCCCGGGGTGATGCCGTGGATCATCATGGCGCCGAGCATCATGGCCATGATCGAGTTGGACGGAATTCCAAGGGTCAGTAGCGGGATGAAGGACGACTGGGCGCCGGCGTTGTTGGCCGACTCCGGCGCGGCGACGCCTTCCACCATCCCGGTGCCGAATTGCTCCGGTGTCTTGGAGACCTTCTTTTCCAGCGAATAGGCGCTGAAGGCGCTCAGGGTCGCACCGCCGCCCGGAAGGACGCCGAGGAAGGTGCCCAACGCCGTGCCCCTCAGAGTAGCCGGCCAGGCCCTGCGGAAGTCCTCGCGGGTAGGCCACAGCCGGGTGATCTTGCCGGCCAGGGTGCCGCGGGCTTCGCGGGATTCGAGGTTGACGGCGATCTCGGCAATACCGAACAGGCCCACCGCGATCACCACGAAGTCGATGCCGTCGTAGAGGTCAGTGGAACCGAAGGTCAGGCGCGTGGTACCACTGCTGACATCCATGCCCACCATGCCGAGTAGCAGTCCCAGGCAGACCATGCCGACCGCCTTGATCACCGAGCCGCTGGCCAGGATGGTCGCCGCCAGCAGACCGAACACGGTCAGCGCCACGTATTCCGCCGGCCCGAAGGACAGGGCGAAACGCGACAGCACAGGACCGGCCACCGCCAGGGCCACGGTGGCGACGGTCCCGGCGAAGAAGGACGCCAGGGCGGCGGTGGCGAGCGCTGCCCCCGCCCGTCCGCGCTTGGCCATGGCATGGCCATCCAGCGCCGTGACCACCGCCGAGGCCTCGCCCGGCAGATTGACCAGGATCGCCGTGGTCGAGCCGCCGTATTGCGCACCGTAGAAGATGCCCGCGAGCATGATCAGGGCGGCCAGCGGTGGCAGGAAATAGGTAATCGGCAGCAGGATCGCCACGGTGGCCGTGGGCCCGATGCCGGGCAGCACGCCGATCAGGGTCCCGAGCAGGGCCCCGATCAGGCAGAACGCCAGGTTGGTCGGGCTCATGGCTTCGGAAAAGCCCAGGTAGAGCGCGTCGAAGATCTCCATCAGAAAGGCCCCACACGCATTTGGACATCCAGTCCATAGATGAAGACCAGCACGCCGAACAAGGTCAGCACCACGCTGGAGATCAGCACCTCGCGCAGCCGCCACTCGCGGTCGGCCATGCTGCCGAAGATCACCAGCCCGGCGGCCGCGACGATGAAGCCGGCATACTCGGCCGCCAGGGCGAAGCCGCCGACGGAAGCCAACAGGATCAATAAAGGCCTGAGCTGTACGGCGTCGATGGACTCCGCGTGCTGCCACAGGCCCAGCAGGCCGATGACGACGCCAAGGATGATCACCAGCGAGCCGACCAAGATCGGCAGATAGCCCGGCCCCATCATGGCCGCGCTGCCGAACGGCAGGTCCTTCGACGACCAGAGCACCAGCGCCCCCAGGCCGATGAAGATGGCACTGGCGAGAAAGTCAGGACGATTGCCGCGCGCCGTGCGCGTCACTGCACCCATGGCGAGACGCTCCACAGCTTCTGGTAACCCGCGAGCTGCGCCGGCATCTGGGCGGCCCAGTCCTCGCCGGACAGATAGGCCAGCGGCAGCGACAGATCCCCGGCCTGCTTGACGAAGGCCGGATCCTCGATGACCTCTTTCACCGCCTGCGCCATTCGCTGCTCGATGGCATCGGGCACCCCGGACGGGGCGGCGATGCCCCGTTCGGAGGTCATGACCAGGTCGACGCCCTGCTCCCTGGCAGTGGGTAGATTGGGCTGCTGCGGCATGCGCTCGGCGGAGAATTGCGCCAGCACGCGGAAGTCGTCGTCCGCGTTCATCTCGCTGATGTTCTGCCCGGCCGCACTGATATGGCCGCCCATCAGGGCGGTGCGGGATTCGGAAGCGCCGCTGAAAGGCACGTGGGTGAGTTTGATGTCGGTCAGCTGTTGCAGCTCCACCATCATCAGGTGGTCATCCGTGCCGACGCCGGAGGTGCCGACCGAGAACTTGCCGGGTGCGGCCTTGGCGGCCGCGGTGAAGTCAGCCAGGGTCTTGTAGGAGGAATCCTTGGGGACCGCCAGCACCGTGGGATCGTCGACGATGCGTGCCACCGGGCGGATCTTCGCCGGGTCGTAGCCGACCTTACGCTGGACGCGGGTGCTCAGGAAGCCGGGGGTATTGATGAAGGCGAAGGTGTAGCCATCGGGTTTCGCCTTGCTCAGCATGGTGTAGGCGATCTCGCCCGCCGCGCCGGGGCGGTTGACGATGACGATCTTCGCGCCCAGGCGCTTCTCCAGATAGGGCTGCATCGCGCGAGCCATGACATCGGTGCTGCCACCGGGGGCATAGGCGACCAGGAATTCGATCGGCCGGTCTTCCGGCCAGGCGGCCTGCGCACTGAAGGAGCTGAGGGACAGCGCCAGGAAAGAGGCAAGCACAGCACTCGCGGTCTTGGTCATGGATAGCTCTCTATTGTTCTTGTTGGATTGACGTGACCAGGCGTCATGCGCGGCAGCGGCGTCCAGGACGACGCTGCCGGCTTGAGCTGATCACGGGATAGCGTTTCCGGCCACAAGAAAGACCTCTCGGCCGGCGGCCATGGAAGCAAGATAATGGAATGCCATTTCGTAAACGAGACAGGGCATTGCCCAGGCGGCCTAAAATTCGTAACCAAAAAAGTCTTATTGGGCTTATTTCGACCTCACGATAATCGTGATCCAGGCTCCTGAAGCCGCCGATAAGTAAAATTTGAAATTACATTTCTTTTTTAAAAGCTCGCTCATGAGTTCCCACAGCGTCACTCGCCAGCCCGGAACGTCCTTCCCACTTCAAAAAGGACTACAGGACCCCTGATGAGAGCCGCCGATCTGGTCGTTCGTTGCCTGCAAACGAGGCTGTGGGATACCTCTTCGGCATTCCCGGGGGAGAGAGCCTGGACTGCCCGGTGGACTACTTCGAGAACGACCGCCTCCTGCACCAGGAGATCAAGGAACGCAGCGCGGCGATCTGAGTGGTGGCGGCGCGAGCAAAGCAATGCCCTGATGGCACGATCGGGGCGTCTCTGGACGCTCACCTCGGGTCGGGCGGGCCATTGCCATTGAAATGTCTAGCTATCAATAAAGGCGGATAGCAGCGCCTGGACAGCTGACTGTGCGAGCGACTCACTAGGCGCACACCGGGCGCTCGCGGATAATGTGGCGATAGCTGCCCTTTAGGAACACTCGCTTGAACACCAACCGTCCTCGCCCAGGCGTTTCCGGCGTTGCCTCTGCTGATCGCGTCTTGACCGTTCTCACCGCCTTTCGCATCGGCGATGCCGCCCTGAGTCTCGCCGAACTGGCCCATCGCACCGGCCTGATCAAGAGCACCATCATGCGCCTGGTGGTGTCGCTGGAAAAATACGGTCTGGTGACCCGACTCGCCGATGGCAACTACATCCTGGCCAGCGAGGTCGTGCGCCTCAATGCCGTCTACCAGGACTCTCACGATGTCGGCCGCCACATCATGCCGCGGCTGCATCAGCTCACCGAAGAGAGTGGCGAAACCGCCTCCTTCTATGTACGACACGGCGCCTACCGGCTCTGCCAGTACCGGGTGAATTCCCCTCATCGCCTGCGTCTGCACCTCCAACCCGGCGACATGCGCCCCATGGACCAGGCGGCCGGTGCCCTGGCCCTGCAGACGCCCTATGCGGTGGCCAAAGCCGGGATCATCCCCTTCTACTCCTGCGGTGCCACCGATCCGCACGCCTCTTCCGTCGCCCTGCCCATCTATGACGCCCAGGAAGAGCTGCTGGGTGCTCTGGTGATCTCGGGGCCGGCCAATCGCCTCAGCCTGGAACGCGCCCAGACCCTGTACGAGGTCCTGCGCGAAGCCGCGGATGAACTGACCCGCAGTCTGGGCGGCAAGACCCTGTACGGCACAGATCAGGCGAAGCGCAAGCCGCGCAAGGATGAGTGATCGGGCACAGGGGCCGGCGGCCCCTGGCGCCAGTCTCGCGTAACGCCCCTCTCCCGCGGAAGAGGGCTGGGATGAGGGATGTCGTCAGCCACTCGCCCCCTTGTTGGGCTTCGCTACGCTCAACCGCAACCTACGAAGGTCGCGCAGTGGCACTGAACGCCCCCTCTCCCTCTGGGAGAGGGCTGGGGTGAGGGAAACCCCAGGCGCCAGACTACGCCCTGATCAACAGCGGCGCCGTTCCCCGGTAGCAGGCCTCCAGCCGTTCCGCGCGATGGGTCAGGACGCTGCGCTGGTTGAGCGAGCCCTTGTCGGTGATCTCGCCGCGGTCGGCGGATGGCGGCTCTTCCTGCAGAGCGATCCATTCCAGGCGACTGGCGTTGCCCGAAGCCTCGCGATTGAGGCGCTGGAGCCAGCCGGCGAACCAGTCCTGAACCGGGGCACTGGCCAGTACCGCGGTGGCATCGACGCCGTCGTCCAGCCCGGCCAGTTGCCGGCAATCCGCCAGGCGCGGAAAGACCAGCAGTCCCAGACACTCGCGATCCGGCGCCGCCGCCACCACGTCCTGCACCAGCGGCGTGCCCTCCAGTACCGCGCGATTGCGCAGGGGACCGACGCTGACGAAGACCCCGGACGACAGCTTGAAGTCCTCGGCGATGCGGCCGTCGAACATCAGACCCAGCTGCGGATTGGCCGGATCGACCAGCTTGAGCGCATCGCCCGAGCAGTAGAAGCCTTCCTCGTCGAAGCAGGCGGCGGTCTGGGCGGTGTCGCGCCAATAGCCGGGCATGATGTGCGGACCACGGAAGCGCCCTTCCAGCTTGCCGTCCACCGGCACCAGCTTGAGTTCGCAGCCCGGCGCCGGCACCCCGACATAGCCGGCCACTGAAAGCGGTCCGGTGGTGAAGGTGCAACTGGGCGAGGCCTCGGTCATGCCCAGACCGGCCATCATGCGGATGCGTTCGCCGCAATGGGCCTCGGCGATGCGATCCAGGCGATCCCAGACGCTTTGCGACAGCCCCGCCGCGGCAAAGAAGAACAGCCGCATGCGGGCGAAGAAGCGCTCGCGCAATTCGGCGTCGCGCTCCAGGGCATTGGCCAGCTCTTCCCAGCCGCGCGGCACCGTCAGGTAGGCGGTGGGTGATACCTCGCGCAGGTTGCGCAGGGTCTCGCCGAAGCCCTGGGGGGTCGGCTTGCCTTCGTCGAGATAGAAGGTGCCGCCGTTGTAGAGCACGATCCCCAGGTTGTGACTGCCACCAAAGGTGTGGTTCCAGGGCAGCCAGTCCACCAGCACCGGCGGCTCTTCGCCAAACACCGGAAAGGTCTGCAAGAGCATCTGCTGGTTGGCGCAGAGCATGCGCTGGGTAGTGGTCACCGCCTTGGGCAGCTTGGTGGAACCGGAGGTGAAGAGAAACTTGGCGATGCTGTCCGACCCGGTGGCGGCGAAGGCACGCTCGGCGGCGGCCAGTTCACCACGGGCGAGCAGCGACTCGAAGGTCAGGGTATTGCGGCCCTGGACCTCGCCGCGGGTCGCAATAACCGGTACGTCGGCGGGCAGCACGGCATCCAGCGCCTTCTGGAACGCGGGGCCATCGCTGACGAACACCAGTCCCGGCTGCAGCAGGCCGCAGACATGGCGCAGCTTGGCGTGGTCCTGGGACAGCAGCGCGTAGCCGGGTGACACCGGGCAGAAGGGAATGCCGGCATAGAGGGCCGCCATGGCCAGCTGCAGATGCTCCGGGTCGTTGCCGGAGAGAATCGCCAAGGGTCGCTCGGCCGACAGGCCGAACTCCAGCAGCGCGGCGGCCAGTTGACGCACCCGTTGCAGCATCTCGCCATAGGAGAATTCGCGCCAGGCGCCGCCGGCTTCCCGCGCGGCGAAGAAGGTGCGGTCCGGGGTTACCGCGGCCCAGTGCAGCAGCCGGTCCAGCAGTCGCGGCGGCGGTGGGGTCAGGGCTTCCTGGGAGGCCATGTAGAGCAGTCCACCCCGCTCTTCCACGGTAACGCCGGGTTGTCCCAGGGTCACCGGGCGATAGCGCAGCGGCTGATCGGCGGGCGCGCGGGTATGCGTGACGTGACTCACCTTGAATTCTCCTCTGGGCTGGCGCCCGAGGGCGCCTCTTATTGTTGTTGCAACAGGAGCTAGGGACGGCGGACGCGGATCAGATCAGGTAGTGGCGTGGCCCCGTCTGCAGCGTCACCCAGCGCAACTGGGTGAAATGATCGATGGAGGCCCGTGAGCCGAAGCTGCCGTAGCCGCTGGACTTCACGCCGCCAAAGGGCATCTGCGCCTCGTCGTGCACCGTGGGGCCGTTGATGTGGCAGATACCGCTCTCCACCCGCTGGGCCAGCGCCAGGGCACGGGCGGTGTCGCGACTGAAGATGGCCGACGAGAGACCGAATTCGGAATCGTTGGCCAGGCGCAGCAGGGCCTCGTCACCCTCGGCACGGATCACCACCGCGACCGGGCCGAAGGATTCGTCGGCATAGAGCTGCATCTCGGCGGTGACGCCATCCAGCAGGGTCGGCTGGAGGATGCTGCCGTCGAGCTCGCCGCCACAGACCAACCGGGCGCCCTTGCCCACGGCGTCGTCGATCAGCGCCTTGATGCGGGTGCCGGCACTGGCGTCGATCAGGGAACCCAGGACCGAATCGGGCGCGCCTGGATCGCCGGCCTTGAGGGTGCGCACCTTGGCCGCCAGGCGCTCGACGAAGGCGTCGGCGATGCGACTGTCCACCAGCAGGCGCTCGGTGGACATGCAGATCTGCCCTTGGTTGAAATAGGCGCCAAAGGCCGCCGCAGCGACCGCGGCATCCAGGTCGGCGTCCTCCAGCACCAGCAGCGGTGCCTTGCCGCCCAGTTCCAGCACGGCCGGCTTGAGATGGCGCGCCGCCAGCTCGCCAACGATGCGACCCACCCGGGTGGAGCCGGTGAAGTTGACGCGCCGCACCGCCGGGTTGGCGATCAGCCGTTCGACGACGGCCGGGGCATCCTCCGGAGCATTGGTGAGGACATTGACCACACCGTCGCCCAGGCCGGCGTCCTGCAGCACCTGGCCGATCAGCCGGTGCACGCCCGGACTTTGTTCGGAGGCCTTGAGCACCACGGTGTTGCCGCAGGCCAGGGGCATGGCCAGGGCGCGGGTACCGAGGATCACCGGCGCGTTCCAGGGCGCGATGCCCAGCACCACACCACAGGGCTGCCGTAGCGCCATGGCGAAGCTGCCGGGCACGTCGGACGGTATGACCTCGCCCTGGATCTGGGTGGTCATGGCCGCCGCCTCGCGCAGCATGTTGGCCGCCAGGTGGACATTGAACCCGTACCAGTTGGCCATGGCCCCGGTCTCCCCGGCGAGGGCGACGAATTCGCTACTGCGCGCCGCCAGACCATCAGCGGCGGCCAGCAGACGACGACGGCGCTCGCCCGGTGGTAGCTCAGCCCAGGCGGGAAAGGCGGCCTGGGCCGCGGCGACGGCGGCGTCGGCATCCTCCAGGGTGGCGGCGGCCACCCTGGAGACCACCGCGCCGGTCACCGGATGGCAACGCTGATAGCTGCGACCGTCGCCGGCCGGGCGGCTGGCGCCGCCGATGAGCAGGGATACCTCGACCATGACGCTACCTCTTGTTGTTGTACGTGGGGCGGTGGCGATCTAGCGCTTGTAGGTCTGCAGCCCCGGCTTGATGCTCTTGTCGTCGAGGAACTGCTTCATGCCCTGTTCGCGACCGCCTTCCGGATCCTGCAGCCGCGACTGGTCGAGCTTGGCATAGAGGTAGTCCTCGTTCTGCTCCCAGGTCAGTTCGCGGCAGCGCTTGAAGCCGACCTTGGCGGCCCGCAGCACCACCGGATTCTTGTCCAGCAGCTCGCGGGCCAGGGCGGTGGTCACCTCGCGCAACCGGTCGCGCGGCACGCTCTGGTTGACCAGGCCCATGGCCGCCGCCTCGAGACCGCTGAAGGTCTTGCCGGTCATCACATAGTAGAGGGCGGTACGATGGCCCACGGTATCGGCCAGGGCCTTGCTCACCAGGTTGCCCGGGGGAATGCCCCAATTGATCTCGGACAGGCCGAAGGTGGCCTCGTCGGCGGTGATGGCCAGGTCGCAGGCCACCAGCGGGCTGAAGCCGCCGCCAAAGCACCAGCCGTTGACCATGGCGATGGTCGGCTTGGCGTACATGCGCAACAGCTTCCACTGCCACTGGGAGGCTTCGCGGCGAATCTTTTCCTGCAGGATCTCGGGGCCGGCGTCGGTCTCGCGGAAGTATTCCTTGAGATCCATGCCCGCGGTCCAGGCCTCGCCGGCACCGGTCAGCACCAGCACACCGGCACTGGCGTCCTGCTCCAGGGTCTCCAGCACCTCGACCATCTCGCGGTTGAGGGTGGGACTCATGGCATTGCGTTTTTCCGGACGATTGAGCGTCACCCAGGCGATACCGTCCTCGATGTCCACTTTGACCGTCTGCCAGCGTCCGTCATAACTGCCCATGGCGTGTGCCTCTTGTTGTTGGGTGGGTATGGAGCTGAAGCTACGCCAGGGAATTAGTTAAGTCAATTAACTATTTGCCAGGCGTGCACGATGCCGGTGAACGATAGGGGTATCTGGGCAAACAGGATCCAATGGCGCGACAACGGGTGCAACAGCGTTAACGCCATTTGTCCTGGAAGGGGCCTCACAGAGCGAATGCCGTTGACAGGAATGGTTAACCGTCATAACCATTGGATCCAATAGACAACAACAAGAGGTCCCGCTCATGTACCCGAAGAACGCCTGGTACGTCGCCTGCACCCCCGACGAAGTGCAGGACAAGCCACTAGGTCGCCAGATCTGTGGCGAACCCCTGGTCTTCTACCGTGACGCCAAGGGCCAGGTGGTGGCCCTAGAAGACTTCTGCCCGCACCGCGGCGCGCCGCTGTCCCTGGGCTTCGTCCGCGACGGCACCCTGGTCTGTGGCTATCACGGCCTGGAGATGGGTTGCGGCGGCAAGACCCTGGGCATGCCGGGGCAGCGGGTCGGCGTCTTTCCCGCGGTGCGCCCCTATGCCGCCGTCGAGCGGCACGGCTTCATCTGGGTCTGGCCGGGCGACCAGGCCAAGGCCGATGCGGCGCTGATCCCCCACCTGGAATGGGCCGAGAGTCCCGACTGGGCCTATGGTGGCGGCCTCTATCACATCCAGTGCGACTACCGGCTGATGATCGACAACCTCATGGATCTCACCCACGAGACCTATGTCCACGCCTCCAGCATCGGCCAGAAGGAGATCGACGAGGCGCCGCCGGCCACCCGCGTCGACGGTGACGAGGTCATCACCAGCCGGCACATGGAAAACATCTCCGCCCCGCCCTTCTGGCGCATGGCCCTGCGCGGCAATGGCCTGGCCGACGACGTCCCGGTGGATCGCTGGCAGATCTGCCGCTTCACCCCGCCCAGCCACGTGATGATCGAGGTGGGCGTGGCCCATGCCGGCCATGGCGGCTACGAGGCCCCGGCGGCGGTCAAGGCCGCCAGCGTGGTGGTGGACTTCATCACCCCCGAGACCGAGACCTCCATCTGGTACTTCTGGGGCATGGCGCGCAACTTCAAGCCGGACGATGCCGAACTCACCGCCAGCATCCGCGAAGGCCAGGGCAAGATCTTCGGCGAAGACCTGGAGATGCTCGAACGCCAGCAGCAGAACCTGCTGCGCTATCCGGAGCGCGGCCTGCTCAAGCTCAATATCGATGCCGGCGGCGTGCAGTCGCGGCAGATCATCGACCGTCTGCTGGCCGCCGAACAGGCCGCCACCGGCATCCCGGTCCGGCAGATCGCCTAGGAGACCTCCCATGCTCGATCTGATCGTCACCGCCGTGCAGCGCGAGGCCCCCACCATCCTGGCCTTCGACCTGGCCCGCGCCGACGGCGGCCCCCTGCCCGGCTTCGCCGCCGGCGCCCATCTGGAAATCACCCTGGGCGACGGCCTGGTGCGCCACTATTCGCTCTGTACCGCGCCGGAACCGGTACCGACCCGCTATCGCATCGCCGTGCTGCTCGTCCCCGAGTCCCGCGGCGGCTCCCAGGCCATGCATCGACTGCAGGTAGGGGATCGGCTGCAGGTGAGCGAGCCACGCAATCTGTTCGCCCTGGTCCCCAGCGCGCGCCGCACCCAGCTGCTGGCCGGCGGGATCGGTATCACTCCGCTCCTGGCCATGGCCGAACAGCTCTATCGGCAGGGCGCGCATTTCACCCTGAGATACCTAGTGCGGGATCGCGAACACGCCGCCTTCATCCCCTGGCTCAAGGCGCGGCCCTATGCCGAGCAGGTCAGGGTGCACTTCGACCAGCAGGATCCGACGCTGCGACCCAACTTCCAGCACCTGCTCGGTCCGGCGGCACCGGACGATCACCTCTATGTCTGCGGCCCGGCCGGCTTCATGGCCGCGGTAGTGGAGGCCGCCCAGGCCCAGGGCTGGCAACCCGGCCAGATCCATCGGGAGTTCTTCGCCGCCGATCCCGCCGCCCAGGGCGAGCAAAGACCCTTCGAGGTGGAGCTGGCGCGCAGCGGGCGGCGCGTGCAGGTACCGGCCGAACGCAGCGTGGTCGAGGTTCTGGCGGACCTGGGTGTCGTCCTGCCGGTGTCCTGTGGCCAGGGTCTCTGCGGCACCTGCCTGACCCCGGTGCTGGCCGGCGAACCCGAGCACCGCGACCTCTTTCTCTCCGCAGCCGAGCACGCCGCCAACGACCGCTTCACCCCCTGCTGCTCCCGCGCCAAGGGCGAGCGGCTGGTGCTGGATCTCTGACGACCCGAGCCCACCTAACAATCCCCTCTCCCTCCGGGAGAGGGC
>NZ_WHOV01000055.1:0-45810 GCF_009765395.1 Pseudomonas sp. BAV 4579
GGGCGCCTGATCGGGGACGGTGGGCTCGCCCGGTTCGCTGGGCTGGATGGGCGCCGGATCGGGCTGATCGGGCTCACCGCCCGCGCGGGGCTGGACCAGGGCGGTAACGCTGGCGAATTCACTGTGCTGGCGGATCGGGAAGCGGGACATGGGGTGACTCCTCTGCTGGCTCCCTAGGTAGAGTCTTCCGGCCGCAGGGTAATTCCCTCAATCGCCTGGCGCTGCCCGGCCATGATTGCGAGCAAAGGTTTCCGGTCCCATGGCGGCGATCTGGCCGTCGATCAGCGCCTCGAAAGGCGCCAGCAAGGCGTCGAAGCGGGACGGAGCCTCCAGTGCATTCAACGCCGCGACCACGGCCTCCACGGTCGACAGCGCAGCCGCCGCCGGCGCCTTGCGTACCCGGTAACGCGACGGCGCCCCGGGTGGCAGGGTGAGCCTGGGCAAGGCCGCCAACAACGGATTGGCATGCAGCAGCAGGCGTGCCTTGCGCCAGGTACCGTCGGGAATCACCAGCAGCCGTCGCGACTCGGTCGCAGCGGCGGGCGGCAGCAGATCCACCCGCATCGCCTCGGGCCCGGGGAACAGCAGCCAGGCGTCATGGCCGGCGAGCCAGAGCGGCAATTCGGCGAAGGTTTCACCGATTTCGAGGCGTGCATTGCTGAGTCCCAGCGCGGCCAGGCGTGCCGTGTTGAGTGGGTGACGGCGCTCACTGGGATGCTGCAGCAACAGCACCCGCGTGCGACTGGCCAGCGAGGGGATCAGCGCGCACAGGCCGAGTGACAGGGGACGCTGACAGCGCGCGCAGGCGGGACGGGACATCGGGACTTCCGGAGCGAATCGGGGCGGCGATCATACCGGATCACCGCCGCCCTGCTCCGCCCTAGCGATTGAAGCGGGCGGTGAGGTCGTGCAGGTAGTCGGCCATGCCTTCCAGTTCGCGACTCAGTTCCGAGCCGCGACGGGCCTGGGCCGAGCTGTGGTCGGAGAGATCGGCGATGCGGCTGATCTGCCGGTTGATATCCTCGGACACGTGACTCTGCTCTTCCACCGCGGTAGCCATCTGCTGGCTCATGGCGGTAATGAGGCTGACCGATTCGCTGATGCCTTCCAGGGATTCGCGCACCGCCGCCGAATGGCGTTCGCTCTGGCGGGAGGTCTCTTCGCCACGACTGGCGGTGGCCACGGCGCGGTCGGCATTGGCCTGCAGGTTGGCGATGATCTGGTGGATCTGCTCGGTGGATTCACGGGTACGCGAGGCCAGCGAGCGGACCTCATCGGCCACCACGGCGAAGCCGCGACCGGCCTCACCGGCACGGGCGGCCTCGATGGCGGCGTTGAGCGCCAGCAGGTTGGTCTGTTCGGCGATGGCGGTGATGACATCGGCGACGCTGCCGATGCTCTGGGTCGAACTGGCCAGCTCGCCCACGGCCTGGCCGATGTCGCTGACCGCCGCGCCGAGTTCACGCATGGACGTCAGGCTCTCTTCTGCCTTGTCACGCCCGGAGTGCACCAGGCTCTCGGCGTTGGCCGCCGCCTGGGCGGTCTCCTGGACGTTCTGCGAGACCTCGTGGATGGTGGAGGTCATCTGGGTGATGGCCGCGGCGGACTGGTCGGTCTCGTGGCGCTGCTGATCCAGCAATTCGGCCTCGGACTGGGCCAGCTGGGAGGATTCGCGCGCCTTGACGCGCACGCTGTCGCCCACGTCGGCCAGCCGGGTCAGGGCCGTCTGCAGACGCGCGGCTTCACTGTGCAGCGCCAGGTCCAGGCGGGCCGGGGCGCCGCACTGGTCGCTGTAGGTCGGGGCGACCACGGCACTGGAAAACATCTTCGGATGATCGGCGAGGATGCGCTCGATGCTGGCGCGCTGGCGGTAGACCTGATGGCCGCTGATACCCAGCAGCGCCGCGACGATGAGGACCGCCTGAGACGTGTCATCAAGCAGGAAGTGGCCGCCGAGGATGACGCCAGTGGCTGCCACCGTCGACCAGCAGGCGGCGATGGCGCTGCCCAGGCGGCGAGTCATGGGCACGGGGGCCTTGCCGGCATTGATGCGGGCATAGAGCTCGCCGGCGCGACGGACTTCGCTGGTGCTGGGCAGCGAACGCACGGATTCGTAGCCGATCACCCGGCCCTGTTCGAGGATCGGGATGACATAGGCACTCACCCAGTAGAAATCGCCGTTCTTGCAGCGATTCTTGACGATGCCCATCCACGGTTTGCCTTCCTTGAGGGTCGCCCACATGTGGCCGAACACCGGCGGCGGCATGTCGGGATGACGCACCAGATTGTGCGGACTGCCGATCAGCTCCTCCCTTGTATAGCCACTGATGGCGATGAAGGCCTCGTTGCAGTAGGTGATGTTCCCCTGCAGATCAGTGGTGGAGATGAGTCGTTCCTCTTGCTTGAAGGTACGGCCTTGCTGGGTGACCGGCAAATTCGTGCGCATGCGGGTGCCTTATCTAGCGGGTTATCTACTCCGTGCGACATCAACCAGTTCAATAGTGGCCAACTGCCGTCACAGGTGCCGACGGTAACCATTTGGTTATCGCCATACTAACTATCGGCATGTTGCATCTGGGCTTTAAGGATGCGCTGAAAACTCTGGATAAGCGGCTCCTTTCCGCGCCCTCGACGGCTGATGAGGGAGAACGGCGCCTGGTAACCGAAGGTGGCCGGTTGCAGGGCCTTGAGCCGCCCCTGGTCGACCCAGGCGTGGACATAGTGCTCCGGGAGATAACCGATATAGGCGCCGGAGAGGATCAGGATCAGCTGCGCCTCCATGCTTTCCACGGTGGCGGCGCTTTCCTTGAAGCCATGGCGAGCCAGCTCCGCCTGACTCCAGTAGCCGCGTCGCACCATCCGCTGGCGGGTGATCATCTCGGCAGGGATGCGCCGCTCCTGGAACAGTGGATGCCGATCGCTGCAATAGAGCCAATGCTGCTCGCGATACAGCGGCTGATAGACCACCCCGCTCATCCGCGCGGAAAAGGCGCCCACGGCGAGATCCAGCCGTCCCTCCAGGACGCCGAGCTGCAATTCATAGGGGCTGGTCACGGCCAGGTGCAGGTGCACGCCGGGATAGTCATGGGTATAGCGGCCGATCACCTGGGCCAGCGGCAACGCCGGTTCGCTGGACAGCGAATCCAGCACGCCGAGATTGAGGGTGCCGCTCAGTTCGCCCTTGAGCGTGGTCGCATAGCGTTCGAAGCCCTCGATCTCGCCCAGGATGCGCAGGGTTTCCTGATGGAAGAGTTCACCCTTGCTGGTCAGGGCGAAACCGCCCCGGCCGCGATGACAGAGGGTGACGCCGAGCTGCCCCTCCAGCTGGCTCATGTAGGTGCTGATGGCCGAGGTTGACAGGTTCAATTCCTGCTGCGCCGCGGCGAACCCCTGGTGGCGGACCACGCAAGCGAACAGCTTGAGCAGGCGGATGTCGTGGAGGGCATTGGCCATGGCGGACTCCAGTGGACGCAGCCCGGCAGTCTAGCCATTAGTTCAGAAATCTCTGAAGTGATTTTTTGCCCGGGCCGATTCTTCAGCCGCCATCGGCTTTGCACAATCGGGGCATCACAACGACGAGGATGACCCGTGGAAAAGATCCTGCACCAGCCGCTGGGCGGCAACGAGATGCCCCGTTTCGGCGGCATCGCCAGCATGCTGCGACTGCCCCACCTCACCTCCGCTCAAGGCCTCGATGCCGCCTTTATCGGCATCCCGCTCGACATCGGCACCTCGCTGCGCTCCGGCACCCGCTTCGGTCCGCGCCAGCTGCGCAGCGAATCGGTGATGATCCGGCCCTACAACATGGCCACCGGTGCGGCGCCCTTCGACTCCCTGAGTGTCGCCGACCTGGGCGATGTGGCCATCAACACCTTCAACTTGCTCGATACGGTGCGGCTGATCGAGACCCATTACGACCAGGTGCTGGAGCACGACGTCATCCCCCTCACCCTGGGCGGCGATCACACCCTGACCCTGCCGATCCTGCGCGCCATGAAGAAGAAGTATGGCAAGATCGGCCTGGTGCACGTAGATGCCCATGCCGACGTCAACGAACATATGTTCGGCGAGAAGATCGCCCATGGCACCACCTTCCGCCGCGCCGTGGAGGAAGGCCTGCTCGACTGCGACCGGGTGGTGCAGATCGGCCTGCGCGCCCAGGGCTACGCCGCCGACGACTTCGACTGGTGCCGCGAGCAGGGCTTTCGGGTGGTCCAGGCCGAGGAATGCTGGCACAGATCGCTGACGCCGCTGATGGCCGAGGTGCGCGAGCGGGTCGGGGGCGGCCCGGTGTATCTGTCCTACGACATCGACAGCATCGACCCGGCCTGGGCGCCGGGGACCGGCACGCCGGAGATCGGCGGCCTGACCACCATCCAGGCACTGGAGATCATCCGCGGCTGCCGAGGGCTCGAGTTGGTGGGTTGCGACCTCGTCGAGGTCTCGCCGCCCTATGACACCACCGGCAATACCGCGCTGCTCGGTGCCAACCTGCTCTACGAGATGCTCTGCGTGCTCCCGGGGGTCGCCTACCGCTGACGCTCCAAGGTGCGGCGACCCGCCATGACGGTCGCCCACCCGCTGTCTTTTCGCTGCCGAACACCGGCGGACCGCCTGGTCCGCTGACAACAAGAACGCGGGTCCGGCCTGCGTATAACCGTGTCGAGGCGTCATCCATGGACCATCATGACGGCATCACCCGTATCGAAACCTTTGGCGTCGAGCAGATTCCCGACCACGAACGCCATGCCACCCCCTTCGACCTGTTCCGCCTGATCTTCGGCGGCGCCAATACCTTCGCCACCGCCGTGCTCGGCAGCTTTCCGATCCTGTTCGGCCTGTCCTTCCAGGCCGGGGTACTGGCCATCGCGAGCGGGGTCCTGTGTGGCGCGCTGATCCTGGCGCCCATGGGCCTGTTCGGCGCGCTCAACGGCACCAACAACGCCGTCTCCTCCGGTGCTCATTTCGGCGTCCACGGCCGGATCGTCGGCTCCTTTCTCTCGCTGCTGACCGCCATCGCCTTCTTTTCGCTGTCGGTCTGGAGTTCCGGCGATGCCTTGGTGGGCGGTGCCCAGCGCCTGGTCGGACTGCCGGAGAACGCGCTCAGCCTGGGACTGGCCTACGGGCTGTTCGCCGTGCTGGTGCTGACGGTGTGCCTCTATGGCTTTCGCTTCATGCTGTGGGTCAACAAGATCGCCGTGGTCAGTGCCAGCCTGCTGTTCCTGCTCGGCATCCCGGCCTTCGCCGGCAGCTTCGACGCCGGTTACGCCGGCACCCTGCAAGCGGGCCAGCCGGGTTTCTGGGCAGCCTTCATCGGCGCGGCCCTGGTGGCCATGAGCAATCCGGTGTCCTTTGGCGCCTTTCTCGGCGACTGGTCGCGCTACATTCCGCGGCAGACGCCCCGCCTGCGCATCCTGCTGGCGGTGATCGCGGCCCAGGCCGCCACCCTGATCCCCTTCCTGTTCGGCCTGGCTACCGCCTCGCTGGTGGCGACCCGGGCGCCGGACTACATCGCGCAAAACAACTATGTGGGCGGCCTGCTGGCCATCGCGCCCGCCTGGTACTTCCTGCCGGTGTGCCTGCTGGCGATCATCGGTGGCCTGTCTACCGGCACCACCGCGCTCTATGGCACCGGCCTGGACCTCTCCAGCGTGCTGCCCCGGCTGCTGACCCGGGTACGGGCGACCCTGCTGATCGGGCTGGCGGCCATCGCCTTCATCTTCATCGGACGCTTCAGCTTCAACCTGGTGCAGAGCGTCTCCACCTTTGCCGTGCTGATCGTGACCTGCACCAGTCCCTGGATGGTGATCATGATCCTCGGGCTGGTGGTCCGCCGCGGCTTCTATTGCCCGGACGACCTGCAGGTGTTCACCCGCGGCGAGCAGGGTGGCCGCTACTGGTTCCAGCATGGCTGGAACTGGCGCGGCATGGGCGCCTGGATTCCCAGCGCCCTGCTCGGCCTCGCCTTCGTCAATCTGCCCGGTCAGTTCGTCGGGCCTCTGGGTGAACTGGCGGGCGGCATCGACCTGAGCCTGCCGCTGGCCCTGGGCAGCGCCGCCCTGCTCTATCTGCTGCTGCTCCGGCTGTTCCCGGAACCGGCGGCCGTCTATGGCCCGGCCGGCCCGCGCCGCCCCAGACGCAGTCGTGCCCGCACCGCGCTCCCGAGCATCCGCGCCGCCTGATACCTGAACCCTGTCACGGGGTCGGTGCGCCCGGCCCTGTCTAGTCCTGCAAGAGACTCCATCATGCTCCTGGATATTTCCGTCGTTCTGGCCTACGCCCTGGCCATGCTCCTGCTCGGCTGGTACGGCATGCGCCGCGCCCGCAATCAGGAAGAATTCCTCGTCGCCGGTCGCAACCTCGGCCCCGCCTGCTACCTGGGCACCATGGCCGCCACGGTGCTGGGTGGCGCCGCCACCGTGGGCACGGTGCGCCTGGGCTACGTCCACGGGCTGTCCGGCTTCTGGCTGTGCGCCATGCTGGGCGGTGGCATCCTGGTGCTCAATCTGTTTCTCGCCAAACCCCTGCTGAAGTTGCGCATCTACACCGTGACCCAGGTGCTGGAACGGCGCTATACGCCCCTGGCCCGGCAGGCCAGCGCCATCATCATGTTCGTCTATGCGCTGATGCTGAGCGTGGTCTCGGTGCTGGCCATGGGCACGGTGATCCAGGTGCTGTTCGAGCTGCCCTTCTGGAGCGCCATCCTGCTCGGTGGCAGCGTGGTGGTGATCTATTCCAGCATCGGCGGCATGTGGTCCCTGACGCTCACCGACATCGTCCAGTTCGTCATCAAGACCGCGGGCCTGATGTTCGTGCTGCTGCCGATCTGCCTGACCCGGGTCGGTGGCTGGGATGCCCTGGTGGCCAAGCTGCCGGCCAGCGCCTTCGCCCTGACCACCCTCGGCTACGACACCATCTTCACCTACTTCCTGATCTACTTCTTCGGCATCCTTATCGGCCAGGACATCTGGCAGCGGGTCTTCACCGCGCGCAGCGAGGGCGTGGCGCGTGTGGCGGGCAGCCTGGCCGGCGTCTATTGCGTGATCTACGGCCTGGTCGGCGCGCTGATCGGCATGTGCGCCCGGGTGCTGCTGCCGGATCTCGCCGACGCCAACAACGCTTTCGCCGCCATCGTCCGCAGCGCCCTGCCGGATGGCATCCGCGGCCTGGTGATCGCCGCCGCCCTGGCCGCCATGATGTCCACCGCCAGTGCCGGCCTGCTGGCGGCCTCCACCACCCTGACCGAGGACCTGCTGCCGCGACTGCGTGGCGGCCGGGCCTCGACCCTGGGCATGGCCCGGTTGTTCACCCTGCTCACCGGTCTCGCCGTGCTCGCCATCGCCCTGCTGGTCAATGACGTCATCGGCGCCCTGACCCTGGCCTACAACCTGCTGGTCGGTGGCATCCTGGTACCGCTGCTGGGGGCCATCCTCTGGCCGCGCGCCACCACGGCGGGTGCCCTGGCCAGCATGCTGCTGGGTTCCGGTGCGGCCATCGTCTTCATGCTCAAGGACGGTCTGGAGGCCAATACACCGATCTATTTCAGCCTCGGCCTGAGCCTGGTCAGCTTCGTGGTGGTGAGTCTGCTGACAGCGCGCTCCCAGGTGGCGGCGCGGGCCGCCTAGCTGACCGAACTGCGCGTCCGCTGCACCGCCTGAACCTCGCTCAGGATCAGGCCGCTGGCCGGGCGCATCGGCATGCGGGCCAGGTCGATGCGCAGGTCCTGGGTCGGTACCTGGTAGGTCATGTCCTGGAGCATCAGGCGCAGGGCGAAGACATCGCTTTCCAGGCGTTCGCAGCGATTGCTGATGAAGGCATAGCCTTCGCGCAGCAGTGCCAGGCTCGAATCGAAGGCCGGGAGCTTGGGCACGATGGGCATCGGAGGAGCTCCAGAATAACGGATAGACCTGCCCGTGGGACCGCCGGCAAGCGGCGCCGGTGCCTCCGTCGCGCTTGCGGTTTTACCAGCGAAGCCGCGCCGATACCGGGCCGCTGCGCTCGAACGGCAGCGCGCCAAGACCGGTCCATGCTGCCGGGATCGCCGTCGCGGTGCTCCGCTTTCCGCACAAGGTGCCGCTGTTTGAACACCACCCACTGCTCTCGCCTGCAACTCGCCCTGCTGCTGATGCTCGCGCTACTGACCCTGACGCTCGGCTGGGCACCCAGCGACCGTCTTACCTGGATGATCGAGCAGCTGCTGGTGATCGCTGTGCTGGCGGGCGTCGCCCTCGTGCAGCGGCGCTTCCAGCTGCCGGCCAGCGCCAGTCTGCAACTCTGCGGCTTTCTGGTGCTGCACCAGATTGGCGCTCTCTACACCTATTCCCAGGTGCCCTACGAGGAGGCCTGGCAGGCCCTGACCGGCTTTCGCCTGGACGAGGCGCTGGGTCTGAGGCGCAATCACTATGACCGGCTGGTGCATTTCGCCTATGGCCTGCTGCTGGCGCGCCCCGTTCGCGAGGTGGTCCAGGGCCTGAGCGGTCTGCGCGGCTGGCGGAGCGCCTATGTGGCCCTGGAATTCGTGCTGGCCTTTCTCGGCGCCCTGCTCTCGCTGGGCTGCCGCCATGGCTGGCCCGGACGCCGCGGCACCGGCCAGGGCTCTGGCTCGACCTAGCGGGTGATCACCGGTTCCAGGGCCTCCAGCCAGCAGACCACCGCCACGGCGCCGCCATCGGGAATGCCGCGGGCGCGTTCGCCCAGGTAGCTGGCGCGGCCCTGGGCCGGCAGCATCCCGGCGGTGGCCTCGGCGCCCTGACGGGCGGCGGCGAGCGCCGCGGCAAAGGCCTGTGCCGGGCTGGCGCCCGCCTGGGCACCGGCCAGCAGGGCATCCGCGGCCGGGCGCAAGGCATCGAGCATGGTGCGCTGGCCCGGCTGGGCGCCACCCAGTTCGGCCAGGCCCTGGACGCCACCATCCAGGGCCTGGGCCCATTGCGCCAGCGTGGGTCGCTCCACCCCGTCCAGCAGTTGAGCGGCGCGGATCAGGGCGCAGGCGTAGAAGGGTCCGGAGCTGCCACCGATGGCCCGGCGCAGTGCCTGACCCGTGGCTGCCAGGGCGCTGGCCGGGGTGTACCAGACGCTGGCGGGCAAGGCGCGCATGGCTTCAGCGCCACGGGCCAGGCTGGCGCCCAGGTCGCCGTCCCCGGCGCGACTGTCCAGATCGGTGAGGCGGGCCTCGTTGGCCAGCAGGCTGGCGACGACGGCATCTGCCGCCGCCTGCAGCCGCTCTGCCAGGGGACCGGGGGTATGAGGAGTAGTTTCGGCTGCCGCCGCGGGTGCGGGCAGCAGGGTGGGCGCCGCCGGGACCCGGCCGTCACCCGGCCAGGCCCGCGCCCGGGTCGGCGCATCGAGCAGCGCCAGGCGCGCCTCGTCCACCGGCAGCAGCGACAGCGAACAGCCGGGCATGTCCAGGGCGCTGAGGAAGGTACCGGTCCAGGCGCGTTCCACCACCAGGCCCCGCTGGCGCAACTGGCTCAGCGCCGCCCGCGCCACCAGGGCGAGTTCCAGCGGCGGCGTCGCGCCCAGGCCGTTGACCAGCAGCGCCAGGCGCGTGCCAGCGGGATAGCCGCCGTCTTCGATGAGGGTATCCAGCAGTCGCGCCACGGTGCCGTCGGCGCCCAGTCGGGGACCGCGATCGACGCCCTGCTCGCCGTGGATGCCGAGGCCCCATTCCACCTCGTCGTCCGCCAATTGGAAACCCGGGTGCCCCACCGCCGGCACCGTGCAGGCGCCCAGGGCGACCCCCATGCTGCCCAGGTCGGCACTCGCGGCGCGGGCCAGGGCACCTACCTCAGCCAGGGGGCGCCCGGCGGCGGCTGTTGCGCCCGCGAGCTTGTGGATCAGCACGGTGCCCGCGATGCCCCGGCGCTTTTCCGGCGCCACGGTATGGCGCAAGGCGGCGTCGTCCGCCACCAGCACCGTCTCGACCGGAATGCCTTCGCTGCGCGCCAATTCGGCGGCCAGGCCGAAGTTGAGACGGTCGCCGGTGTAGTTCTTGACCACCAGCAGGGCCCCGGCAGGACCGGCGGCCGCCCGGATCGCGGCCAGTACCGCATCGACGCTGGGGGAGGTGAAGACGTCTCCCGCCACCGCGGCGGTCAGCATGCCCTCGCCCACATAGCCGGCATGGGCCGGTTCGTGGCCGCTGCCGCCGCCGGAAATCACCGCCACCAGGCGATCTCCCGTAGCGGCCAGGGGCTGGCGCAGGATGACCTGTTCCGCGGCCAGCAGGGCCAGGCCGGGATCCAGGCTGACGAGACCTTCGAGCAGTTCGCGAACCACCGCGGTGGGGCTATTGATCAGCTTCTTGATCGGGGACTCCTGAGGGCGCGAGGTCGCGGCAGTATGGCACGGGGTCCCGGGCCTGCCTGGCAGCGACCTGAACGGCCGGCTGACAGGCGCGTAACGGCCTTCCGCCGGACCGGGGCGGCAGGCTATCGTGGGCCCGGGAAGCTTTTCACGACCGGGATGTCTCACGCTGTTAGCCAGCCGCTCTCCTGCGAGCGCACCCCACCGAGGTCCGTCATGCCGATCAAGATCGTTCCGCGCTCTGCCTGCCTGGGGTCGGAGATCACCCCCGAAGCCGTCTACCTGTCCCGGCGCCAGCTGCTCGGTGCCAGCGGCGCCCTGCTCGCCGGCGCCGCCCTGCCCGGCTGGGCGCTGGCGGCCGCTTCCAGCTATGGCGACGTCGAAGCCGCCAAGGGCCCGGACTGGTTCGAACGCAAGCTGCCGGATACCCGCTGGCAGGCGGCCACGGTCAAGGGCGAGGACATCACGCCCTTCAAGGACGCTACCCACTACAACAACTTCTATGAGTTCGGGCCGGACAAGAGCGATCCCGCCGCCCATGCCGCGCAGCTGCCCACCCAGCCCTGGAGCGTGGTGGTCGATGGCGAGGTGGGCAAACCCGGCACCTACGGCCTGGAAGACCTCTTCGGCCCCGACACCCTGGAAGAGCGCATCTACCGCATGAGGTGCGTCGAGGCCTGGTCAATGGTCATCCCCTGGCTGGGTTTTCCGCTGGCCAGCCTGCTCAAGCGGGTCGAACCCACCGGCAAGGCGCGCTATGTGAGGTTCGAGACGCTCAAGGACCCGCAGCACATGCCCGGCATGAATTCCAGCTTCGCCCTGCTGGACTGGCCCTATGTGGAAGGCCTGCGCCTGGATGAGGCCATGCATCCGCTGACGCTGATGACGGTGGGCATGTACGGCCGCGTGCTGCCCAACCAGAACGGCGCGCCACTGCGGCTGATCGTGCCCTGGAAGTACGGCTTCAAGGGCATCAAGTCCATCGTCCGCATCAGCCTGGTGGCCGAGCAGCCACGCACCACCTGGCAGGGCATGGCGCCCAACGAGTACGGCTTCTATGCCAACGTCAATCCGGAAGTGGACCACCCGCGCTGGAGTCAGGCCCGCGAACGGCGCCTGCCCAGTGGCCTGTTCAGCCCCAACGTGCGGCCGACGCTGATGTTCAACGGCTATGGCGAGGAAGTGGCTTCGCTCTACAGCGGCATGGATCTGCGGAGAAACTACTGATGGGATTGCTGCTCTGGCGGGTCGCGGTGTTCGTCGCCGCACTCTGCCCGCCGCTGTGGTGGCTGTACCAGGCCTGGATCTTTGCCCTCGGCCCGGATCCGGGCAAGGCGCTGGTGGACAAACTGGGGACCGGCGCCCTGGTGCTGCTGCTGCTGACGCTGAGTCTGACGCCGCTGTCGCGCCTCACCCGCTGGAAGCTCTGGCCGGTGATCCGCCGTCAGCTTGGCCTCTGGACCTTCACCTATGCCCTGCTGCACTTCCTCGGCTACCTGGCCTTCGTGCTGGGCTTCGACCTGTCGCAACTGGGCGTGGAGTTGCAGCGTCGCCCCTACATCATCGTCGGTGCCGCGGCCCTGCTGATCCTGCTGGTCCTGGCCGTCACCTCCAATCGCCCGGCCATGCGCCGCCTGGGCAAGCGCTGGAAGGAGCTGCACCGGCTGGCCTATCTGGTGCTGGGCCTGGGGCTGCTGCACTACCTCTGGATCGTGCGCTCGGACCTGGAAGAGTGGGCGCTCTACGCCACCATCGGCGCCGCGCTGCTGGCCTTCCGGCTGGTGGATGGCTGGCGCCGTAAGAGACGCAGTCGGGCAACAACCGTATCTGCTCATTGATTGCCACCGCCAAGGCAGAGGGGTTCGCCCTTCATGCCTCAAAATCATAGGGGTGGTATTAAGAGCGTGTGCCCAGGAATGCGGGCGGACCGCCACTGCTTGGCACAGGGGTGGTAATAAACAGGCCTGGCGTCAGTGGGCCAGGCCGCTGCCCGAGGGCGGTCGCTCAGCGCTGCGCGGCCTGGCGCAGGCCCTTCAGGGTGTTGAGCGGGGCATCCACCACGAAGCTGTTGGCCAGCCAGGACGGCACGCTGCCACCCGGCTCGCTCTGGGCCTCGTAGGTCACTTCCGAGCCGCCGTTCTTCGGCACCACGCGCCACTGGCCCTGGAAGCTCGCGACCCGTACGTAGCCGTCGGCGGCAGGACGATAGTCCGGCTGGCCTTCGAGGGTGCGGGTGAAGCCGCCATCGGGAGTCTTCTGCTCGGTGATGTGCAGCACCACGTCACGGGCGGTCACCGGCCAGGGCATGTCGATGCGCATGTAGGTCCAGGCCTGGTTGTCCTGACGCTTGAGCACCTGCAGCGACTGGCAGCGGAAGATCCATTTGCAGGAACCCACGGGATCGTCCTGCAGCTTGGCGATGGTGGCCGGATCGGCCTTGATCTGGACCACGCCACGGTAGGCCTTGTACTTGGAGCCGGCGACGGCCCGGGTATAGACCTGGATGCCGTCTTCCTGCTTGGCGAGTTGCCAGTCCTCGGCCTGGGCCAGGCCGGTGGCTGCGAGCAGGGTCAGGGCGAGGATGGAGCGAAGCGGCTTGTGCATGGGACGTCCCTTGTTGTTGTGGTTGTCGGAGAGCGCGATTCAAAACCGGATCAGGCGGCGGTTTCACCTTCGAGGCGCAGCAGGATGGCCATGGCCTCGGCACTGCTGGTGCCGCAGAACGCCAGCTCGGCCTGGAAGCCGCCGCACACCGCAGGGCGCAGCGGCGAGCCGAACAGGTCGCAGCGGTTGGTGCTGTCCAGATGGGCGCAGCGCACCCCGGAGGGCTTGCCCTGGGGCATGCGTGGCAGCGGTGAGGAGATCGAGGGCGCGATGCAACAGGCGCCACAACCCGGACGGCACTCCATGGGTGAAACTCGCAGATAAAGAGGCTTCAAGCTTAAGAGCAAGGCCGGGGCCTCACAAGCGAATCGTGACCAGATGTCTCCATCGAGTCATGAATGTAACATTCATTCGCACCTCGCCACGCAACCCCGCGGCCTTTCCACCGTCTTATCTGCGATGAGCGAGGCGGCTGGCCCGAGGGCGTGACGATGAAGCATTGGCTGGTGCTGGACCTGGAAGCGACCACCGACGAAGGCGGCTGGCCCCTGGAGTTGATGGAGATCATCGAGATCGGCGCGGTCATGGTGGATGCCGCAGGACAGGAGCTCGATCGCTATCAGAGTTTCGTCCAGCCCCGGCGGCTGCCGCTGCTGACGCCCTTCTGCCGCGACCTCACCCATATCAGCCAGGCCGATGTCGATGGCGCCGGACCCCTGGAAAGCACCTGGCCGACGTTCGAGGCCTGGCTGGGCGCCTATGAGACCACTCTCGCCGGCTGGTGCAGCTGGGGCGATTTCGACCGCCGTCTGCTGGAGCGGGCCTGGCGCGAATACGATCTGCACACCCACCTCGCCCGCGTCCCGCATCGCAATCTCAAGCAGGCCTTCGCCAAGGCCCGTGGTCTGGCGCGTCCGCTGGGTCTCACCGCCGCCCTGGAATCGGCGGGACTGGCCTTTACCGGGGTACTGCACCGCGCCGAGACCGACGCGCGCAACACCGCCAAGCTGATACCCGCCAGCCTGCCGGCCCTGGCGCGCTAGCCTCGTCTGGAGCGGTGACAGTGGGCCTCGGCCTTGGGCATACTCGCCGACGGTCCCAACCGCTCTCGCACAAGGAAATCCGATGTTCAAGGTCAACGAATACTTCGACGGCACCGTCAAATCCATCGCCTTCAGCCTCAAGTCCAAGCCTGCCACCCTGGGCGTCATGGCCCCCGGCGAATACGAATTCGGCACCAGCCAGCTGGAAGTCATGCACGTGGTGGCCGGCGCCCTGACCGTCAAGCTGCCAGGCAGCGAGACCTGGGAAACCTTCGCCGCGGGCAGCCAGTTCACCGTGCCGGCCAATGCGAAGTTCCAGCTCAAGGTCGCGGAAGACACCGCCTATCTCTGCGAATACCACTAAGCTCGGGGAGCCGTACGGCTCCCTCGCCTTAGGCTCCGTCATTCGGCCGTGCGGACCGGGTGGCGGGAGTCCGTTTTCCCGCCTGAACGCTTCCGCTTCGCCTCGGTCCTAAGCGACACCGCCGCTTTCGGAGTCGTCGCCATGTCGCCAGCTGCAGCCCAGGGCCCTCGCCAGCCGAGCCACGCCCATCCCTTCGAGCACCAGCCCCGGAATCTCCCGACGCATGGGATAACCCTTGCGCAGGGCGTCGAACGCCTGGGCCCGCGCCAGGCCCGGCAAGGCGAGGGTCGCGCGTAGCGCCGCATCGTCGTCGCGCGGGTCATAGACCGCACGACAGACGCGCCTGAAGGCCGTCGCCTCGGGCGTATCCGCACCGAACACCAGGCGCTCCAGCTGCTGCGGCGGCAACAGGTCGCTCAGACCCAGCCGCGGTGTTTCCCCGGTCCAGGCGCAGAAAGCCGCGTAGATCTGCGCCG
This sequence comes from Pseudomonas sp. BAV 4579, assembly GCF_009765395.1. Taxonomy (NCBI): domain Bacteria; kingdom Pseudomonadati; phylum Pseudomonadota; class Gammaproteobacteria; order Pseudomonadales; family Pseudomonadaceae; genus Pseudomonas; species Pseudomonas sp. BAV 4579. Next base: position 14,790 of record NZ_WHOV01000055.1, read on the forward strand.
TGCCGCGCCACTTGCCTTCCAGGCTGTGCCCGGCGATATGGGGTGTCACCAGCTGACAGAGACGGGCCAATTCAGGATCGATACCCGGCTCGCCTTCCCAGACATCCAGGGCCACCGCCAGCTCGGCGCCGCTGGCCAGATGGGCACGCAACGCGGCGTTGTCGACTACCTCGCCCCGGCAGGCGTTGAGCAGCCAGCTGCCCGGGCGCAACCTCGCCAGGCGCTGCGCATCGAACAGGTGCAGGGTGCGCTGTTCGCCGTCACGGATCAGCGGGGTATGCAGACAGAGCACATCACAACGCTCGATCAATTCTTCGAGACTGTGGAAGCCGCAGCCCTCCGCAGCCTGGCGGGGCGGATCGCAGACCAGCACCGTCCAGCCCAGTCCGCGCAGCACCTCGGCCAGGCGGCCCCCGACCTGGCCGGCGCCGACGATGCCATAGGTGCGCCGGGCCAGGTCGGCGCCAGCGCCATCGGCCAGCGCCAACAAGGCGCCGAGCACCCAGTCCACCACGCCGCGGGCGTTGCAGCCGGGCGCATTGCTCCAGCGGATGCCCGCCTGATCCAGATAGCCGAGGTCCAGATGATCGGTGCCTATGGTGCAGGTGCCGACGAAACCAACCCGAGATCCGGCCAGCAGCGTCTCGTCGACGCGGGTGATGGAGCGCACCAGCAGCGCATCGGCGCGACTCACGGCGGCGCGGTCGAAGGCGCGACCGGGAAGGCGTTCGAGGGTGGCGTGGGGGCCGAAGAAGGCGTCCAGCAGCGGTATGTTTTCGTCGGCAAGAATGTGCATGCCTGGGCACTCGCAAGGGCGGGGACCGGCACTTTAGCAGGCCGCCGGCAGCAGGCAACGGTCGCGGCGAGGGTTGCCACCCGGGCCATGAGGAATAGACTATCGGCCCCGAAGCTGACCGAACGATCAAGTGACCGCCTCCCTGCCCCGCATCAGACGTGAATTCGGCGCCCTGCTCTCCCTGGCCGCGCCCATCGTCATCGCCCAGCTCTCCCATTCGGCCATGGGCTTCGTCGACGCCGTCATGGCCGGCCGTGTCGGCCCGCTGGACCTCGCCGCCGTCGCCCTGGGCAATTCCGTGTGGATTCCGGTGTTCCTGCTGATGACCGGCATCCTGCTGGCGACCACGCCCAAGGTGGCCGAGCGCCACGGCGGCGGGCGCAGCCAGGAGATCGGTCCGCTGGTGCGCCAGGCGCTCTGGCTGGCCCTGGGGTGTGGCCTCATCGCCAGCCTGCTGCTGCTCAATGCCCGACCACTGCTGGTGGCCATGCATGTCGACGCCCAGCTGATCGGCCCGACCCTGCTCTATCTCAAGGGCATCGCCATGGGTCTGCCCGCCACGGCCTTCTACTATGTGCTGCGCTGCTTCAGCGACGGCCTCGGGCGTACCCGGCCGGCGATGCTGGTGGGCCTTGCCGGGCTGGCACTGAACGTGCCGCTGAACTGGATCTTCATCCATGGGCACCTGGGCCTGCCAGCCCTGGGCGGCGCCGGGTGCGGCTTCGCCTCGGGCACGGTGATGTGGGCGATGCTGCTGGCCATGCTGGCGATCATCCGCACCGAGCGCTATCGCGCCTGCGCCATTTTCGCCCGCTTCGAGCGGCCGCATGGACCAACGCTGCGCGCCCTGCTGGCCATCGGCGTGCCCATCGGTATCGCGGTGTTCGCCGAATCCAGCATCTTTTCCGTGGTGGCCCTGCTGATCGGCGAGCTGGGTCCGACCGTGGTCGCCGGGCACCAGGTGGCGCTCAACTTCTCTGGTCTGGTGTTCATGGTGCCCCTGGCCCTGGGCATGGCGGTGACAGTGCGGGTCGGCCAGGCGATGGGGCGCGGCGAACCGCGCGAGGCGCGCTTTTCCGCCGGGGTCGGCATGGCCGCCGGGCTGCTCTGTGCCTGCGTTTCCTGCACCCTGATGCTTACCGCGCGCACGGCCATCGCCGGTCTCTATTCCCAGGACCAGGCGGTGATCCAGTTGGCGGCCTCGCTGCTGGTGTTCGCCGGCATCTTCCAGTTCTCCGATGCCATCCAGGTGACCGCCGCGGGCGCCCTGCGCGGTTATCAGGACACCCGCGCGACCATGATCATCACCCTGCTGGCCTACTGGGGCGTGGGCCTGCCGGTGGGCTGGGCGCTGGGCCTGAGCGACTGGTTCGGCGCCCCGCGAGGCCCGGCCGGGCTCTGGCAGGGTCTGGTGCTTGGCCTGACCTGCGCGGCCATCCTGCTGGCGGTACGGCTGGCGCGCAGCGCCCGGCGACGCATCCACAGCGCCAAGCCCTTGCTACACTGACCCCCTCTCGTCGGACGGCCCCAGGCCGTTCAGGACGGGCGCTTCCCCCCCTTCGCGAGCGTGCGGCTTCGATGATCTTTCGCCTGCTACAGCTGTTTTGCCTCTGCTTCCTGCTCATCGGCCCGGTCCAGGCTGCCCTGCCCGGGCTGCCGGGCGCCCAGAAGGATCAGGTCGATCCGCAATTCGGCCCGTCCCTGGACCAGGTGATCAAGACCCTGGAAAGCGAGCAGCAGCGCAATCGCCTGCTGGCGGATCTCAAGAAGCTGCAGGCGGCCCAGGCCAAGGCCGAGCCCAGCGCCTCCCAAGGCGTGATCGGGCTGATCACCGACACCATGACGGTGGTCGAAGAGCAGCTGCAGCGCGACAACCTGCGCGAACGCTGGCAATACCAGCTGGACCAGGCCGGCGCCGAGCTGGCCGCGCTGACGCCGGCGCCCGAACAGCGCCTCAGCCTGCTCTCCGGCTTCGTCGTCACCCTGGCCTTCTGGGCTGGTTGCGCCCTGGGGCTCAAGGCCATCAGCCATCGCCTGCGGGTGAGATTCGGGCTGTCCGAGGAGTTGCCACTCAGGCCACGCACCCTGGATCTGGTTCGTTTCGCCCTGCGCAAGCTGGCGCCCTGGCTGCTGGCCTTCATCCTGACCCTGGTGGTGTCCCTCTGGCTGCCGGACTCCCTGGGCAAGACCGTCGCCGTCGCGCTGGCCTATTCCGCGGTCACCGGCCCGCTGTTCGCCGCCACGGTGGTGGTGATCTGCTCCCTGCCCAGCGGCGCCCATCGCAGCCGGGCGCTGCTGATCCTGCGCCGCCGCGCCTTTCGCCCGCTATGGATTATCGGCAGCCTGGCGGCCCTGGGTGGCGCCGCCAGCGATCCACACCTGGCCGAGACCCTGGGGCCACACCTGGCGGCGGTCATCGCCATCGGCGCCAACATCTGCGCAGCGCTGCTCACCGCCCAGTTCGCCCTGAGATTCCGCCGGCCCATCGCCCACCTGATCCGCAACCAGCCGCTGGCCAAGCGCCAGGCGCTGCACGGTCTGCAGGGCGTGCGCCATCTGATCGCCCGCCTCTGGCACCTGCCGCTGCTGATCCTGGTGGCGGTCTCGGTGGTGGCCACCTTCGTCTCCGCCGGCGACACCAGCGACGCCCTGCGCCGGGCGCTGCTGTTCGCCGTGACCATGGGCGCCGCCCTGGGCCTCAACGCCCTGGTGCGGGCGCGGCTGCTGCGCCGGCGACCGCACGGCCGCATCCAGGAGGCCTATGCCGAACGGCTGCGGGCCTTCTTCGTGCTGGTGCTGGGCATCGTCATCTGGCTGGTGGGGATCGAGCTGGCCCTGCGCGCCTGGAATCTCTCGCTGCTGAGATTCAGCCAGGGTGACGGCCATGCGGTCGCCAGCAAGTTCTTTGGCCTGGGGGGCACCCTGTTGCTGGCCTGGCTGGTGTGGATCCTGGCCGATACCGCCATCCATCGCGGCCTCAATCTGCATCGCGTCAGCCCGAACAATGCCCGCGCCCAGACCATGTTGCCGCTCATCCGCAACGTGCTGTTCCTGACCATCTTCGTCATCGCCCTGATCGTCGCCCTGGCCAACATGGGCGTGAACGTCACCCCGCTGCTGGCCGGTGCCGGCGTCATCGGCCTGGCAGTGGGCTTCGGCGCCCAGAGTCTGGTGGCCGACCTCATCACCGGGCTGTTCATCATCATCGAGGACTCCCTGGCCATCGGCGACTACGTCGACGTCGGCAACCACCTCGGCACCGTCGAGGGCCTGACCATCCGCACCGTGCGGTTGAGGGATATCGACGGCATCGTCCATACCATCCCCTTCAGCGAGATCAAGAGCATCCAGAACTACTCGCGGCAGTTCGGCTACGCCATCTTCCGCCTGCCGATCCCCCAGGCGCTGTCGGTGGACAAGGCCATCGAGATGGTCCAGGAAGTGGGTCGCACCCTGCGCCAGGATCCCTTCATCGGCCGCGACATCTGGTCGCCGCTGGAGCTGCAGGGGGTGGAGAGCTTCGATTCCGGCATGGCGATTCTGAGATTCCGCTTCAAGACCGCGCCGATCAAGCAATGGGAGGTCTCGCGGGCCTTCAACCTGAAGCTCAAGCGCTACCTGGACGACGCCGGCATCGAGCTGGCCTCGCCACGCATGAACGTGCGCTACGAGGTAGGCGGCTCGCCGCTGGATCAGGCGGCGCGGGGCGGCCAGGCGCCGAGCGAGGGCTGACCCGGCTGCGCTGGTACGACCGCCGGCCCTCGCGAGCGGCGGGAATAGCCTCTAGGGTGAGGATGACCTGTCCCGACGAGGCTTTCCCATGCCCTTGCGCACCCTGCTCTGCTATGGCGACTCCAACACCCACGGTACCCGGCCCCTAACCCAGCCTGGGGTACTCGAACGCTTCGGCTGGGACGAGCGCTGGCCTGGCGTCCTGGCCTCCGGGCTTGGCGCCGACTGGCGGGTGATCGAGGAAGGCCTGCCCGCCCGCACCACGGTGCACGACGACCCCATCGATGGCCGCCACAAGAACGGCCTGAGCTATCTCCGGCCCTGCCTGGAGAGTCAGCTGCCGGTGGATGTCCTGCTGCTGATGCTGGGCACCAACGACCTCAAGGCGCGCTTTTCGGTGGCCCCGGCGGACATCGCCAGTGCCCTGCAGGTGCTGCTGGAAGAGATCAGGCGCTGCAATGCCGGCCCGGACGGCGCCCCACCCAGGCTGATCGTCATGGCGCCGGCGCCCATCGAGGAAGTGGGCTTTCTCGGCGAGATCTTCGCCGGCGGTGCGGCCAAGTCCCGCGAGTTGGCCGCACGTTATCGCCAGGTGGCCGAAGCCCAGGACGCAGCCTTCGTCGATGCGGGCGAGATCATCCAGGTGAGTCCGGTGGACGGCGTGCATTTCGAGGCGGACCAGCATCGGCGGTTGGGGGAGCATCTGGTGGAGGTGGTCAGAGCGGCCGCAAGCGCCTGAGCGTAGCGTGGACAATGGCGCAGCCTTGTCCGCGGACGGGAGACCACACAGTGGAAAACGCTGCGCGGTTTTCCACGCTACGACTCGCTTGGCATCGGTCCGTTGGGCTTCGACGATGGAGCCGTCTCAACCCAACCTACGAGAGCCGGGCCCGCGCGGCGGCGCATCGTAGGTTGGGTTGAGCGCAAGCGAAGCCCAACAGACCGAACTTCGCAGCGCCTGTTGGGCTTCGACGATGGAGCCGTCTCAACCCAACCTACGAGAGCCGGGCCTGCGCGGCGGTGCATCGTAGGTTGGGCTGAGCGCAAGCGAAGCCCAACAGGCCAGACTTCGCAGCGCACCGTCGGGCTCCGACGATGGCACCATCTCGGCCCAGGCGAAGCACCCTCACTCCACCTTCTTGCGAATCCAGTACAGATAACGCCCTTCCTCTTCGCTCTTTTCCATCAGTTCATGGCCGAGGAAGACGCAGAACTTGGGGATGTCGCGCTGGGTGGAGGGATCGGTGGCGATGACCTTGAGCAGGGCGCCGGGGGCGATGTCGCGCACCTTGTTGTGCAGCATCATCACCGGCTCCGGGCAGTTCAGCCCGCTGGCATCGAGGGTGGCATCGGCTTCGAGGGTCATGGGGTCTCCAGGGATAGAACGGTTACAGCGATCTGCATTCAGAGCCTGATGGCGGCCTAGGGTTTCCGATCCAGCCGGCGAAGATGACAGGTCACTTCCTCGCGGTCGTGGTACAGCTGCTTGCAGCCGATGGCGACACGCTGGCCGCGCCCGGCGAAATGGGCGTGCAGGCGTTCGAGGATGCCGGCCACTTCGCGATAGCGCTGCTTCATCGGCAGCTTGAGATTGACCACCGCCTCGCGGCAGTGGCCCTCGCCGATCCAGCGCTCGATCAGCGCCGCAGTGCGCGCGGGCTTCTCGACGATGTCGCAGACCATCCAGTCCACCGGGCGCTTGGGCACGAAGGCGTAGCCGTCGACCTGCAGGTGCTCGACGAGGCCGGTATCCATCAACGCCTCGTTCATGGGGCCGTTGTCCACCGCCGTCACCAGCATCTCGCGGGCCACCAGCTGCCAGGTCCAGCCACCCGGGGCGGCGCCCAGATCGACAGCGCGCATCTCGGAGGACAGGCGGGTTTCCCAATCGGCACGCGGGATGAAGTGGTGCCAGGCCTCTTCCAGCTTGAGGGTCGAACGACTGGGGGCCTCGCGGGGAAATCTCAGCCGCGGGATGCCCATGGGCCAGAGCGCGGCGTTGCCCGGTTCGACCACGCCGACGAAAACCTCGCGCCCGCTGAGAAAGGTCAGCTGCAGCCGTGGCGCCCGGGCATCATCCACCAGGCGGCCGGCCTTGCGCAGCGCCAGGGTCAGGGGGCGCTCGAATTTCTTGCAGAAGGTGGAGAGCGCCTTGCCATCGTTGGTGTCGGGCATCTCCAGGGCCAGACTGCCGCAGACAGGATAGTCGGCCAGCAGCTCCAGCAGCGGGCCGATGCGGTCCTGCTCGGGCAGGCTGAGAAAGGCGCCACGCGACCACTGACGGGGAAAGATCAGCTCGGCGAAGGTGATGTTCTGCATCAACCGGGCGGCACCCTCGGCGTCGCCACAGACGAATTCGGCATAGGCCGCACCCGGCTTGCCCTTGGCATAACCGGCCACGCCGAGCAGCGCCGCCCGCTCGCCGAGCTCGGCACAGACCTCGCCTTCGAATCCGGTACGGCACAGCAGCAACAGGGTATTCACGACGGGGCTTCCTCAAGGGGTCACGCAGGGCGCGCACTATACCCCAGCGCGCCCGCTGGGGAACGCCAGCGGCGCCTATCGGTCCAGTACTACACCTAGAAAAATCAGTCCGCCCAGCGCTGGTACGGGTCTCCTTCACGTTTCGAGGCTCGTACGGCCAGCGGGCAACCGTCGAACCGTCGATAAGGAGACCCCTGATGCCAGCCCTGGACAGCCTCAAAAGCCTCAAGACCCTGCAGGTCGGTGAGCGCACCTACCACTATTACAGCCTGCCCGACGCGGCCCAGACCCTGGGCAATCTCGACAAGCTGCCCAAATCCCTCAAGGTGCTGCTGGAGAACCTGCTGCGCTGGGAAGACAACCAGACGGTTACCGGCGAGGACCTCCAGGCCCTGGCCGACTGGACCAGGACCCGCTCCGCCAATCGCGAGATCCAGTACCGGCCGGCACGGGTGCTGATGCAGGACTTCACCGGCGTACCGGCAGTGGTCGACCTGGCCGCCATGCGTGAAGCCGTGGCCAAGGCCGGTGGCGATCCGCAGCGGATCAATCCGCTTTCCCCCGTCGACCTGGTGATCGATCACTCGGTGATGGTGGACCGCTACGCCAGCGAAAACGCCTACCACGAGAACGTCGAGATCGAGATGGAGCGTAATGGCGAGCGCTATGCCTTCCTGCGCTGGGGCCAGAACGCCTTCGACAACTTCCGCGTGGTCCCGCCGGGCACCGGTATCTGCCACCAGGTCAACCTGGAGTACCTGGGCCGCACCGTCTGGACCAAGGACGAGGACGGCCGCACCTATGCCTTCCCCGACACCCTGGTCGGCACCGACTCCCACACCACCATGATCAATGGCCTGGGCGTGCTGGGCTGGGGCGTGGGAGGAATCGAGGCCGAGGCGGCCATGCTCGGCCAGCCGGTGTCCATGCTGATCCCCGAGGTGGTGGGCTTCAAGCTCACCGGCAAGCTGCGCGAGGGCATCACCGCCACCGACCTGGTGCTGACCGTGACCCAGATGCTGCGCAAGAAGGGCGTGGTGGGCAAGTTCGTCGAATTCTTCGGCGATGGCCTGGCCACTCTGCCCCTGGCCGACCGCGCCACCATCGGCAACATGGCGCCGGAGTACGGCGCCACCTGCGGTTTCTTCCCGGTGGACCAGATCACCCTGGATTACCTGAGCCTGTCCGGTCGCCCCGAGGAGACCGTGCAACTGGTGGAAGCCTACACCCAGGCCCAGGGCCTGTGGCGCAATCCCGGCGACGAGCCGGTGTTCACCGACGTTCTGGAGCTGGACATGGGTGAAGTCCAGTCCAGCCTGGCCGGCCCCAAGCGACCGCAGGATCGTGTGCTGCTCGGCGAGGTCGCCAAGACCTTCGGCGATTTCACTGCCCTGGCGCCGAAAAAAGCCGAGGCCCCCAAGGCTGGCAGTGGCGTGGAAGTCCAGCTCGACGGCCAGACCTTCCAGTTGGAGGACGGTGCCGTGGTGATCGCCGCCATCACCTCCTGCACCAACACCTCCAATCCCAGCGTGATGATGGCCGCCGGTCTGCTGGCGAAGAAGGCCGCCGAGAAGGGCCTGATGCGCAAGCCCTGGGTCAAGTCGTCCCTCGCCCCCGGCTCCAAGGTAGTGACCGACTACTACAACGCCGCCGGCCTGACCCCCTATCTCAACGACCTCGGTTTCGATCTGGTCGGCTACGGCTGTACCACCTGCATCGGCAACTCCGGCCCCTTGCTCGACCCCATCGAGAAAGCCATCCAGGACGCCGACCTCACGGTCGCCTCAGTGCTTTCCGGCAACCGTAACTTCGAAGGCCGGGTGCATCCGCTGGTCAAGACCAACTGGCTGGCCTCGCCGCCGCTGGTGGTGGCCTATGCGCTGGCCGGCAGCGTCAAGGTCGATCTGACCCAGGAGCCGCTGGGCACCGGCAACGATGGCCAGCCGGTCTATCTGAAGGACGTCTGGCCCACCCAGCAGGAGGTGGCCGACGCCGTGCAGAAGCTCGACACCGCCATGTTCCACAAGCAATACGGCGCCGTGTTCGACGGTGACGAGAAGTGGCAGGCGATCCAGGTGCCGGATGCCGAGACCTATGTCTGGGATGCCGACTCCACCTACATCCAGAACCCGCCCTTCTTCGAGACCATTGCCGGCGATCCGCCGCGCATCGCCGATATCCACGATGCCCGCATCCTGGCGCTGCTGGACGATTCGGTCACCACCGACCACATCTCCCCTGCCGGCAACATCAAGAAGGACAGTCCGGCCGGCCGCTACCTGGCCGAGCATGGCGTCGACTATGCCGACTTCAACTCCTACGGCTCGCGCCGTGGCAACCACGAAGTCATGATGAGAGGCACCTTCGCCAATATCCGCATCAGGAACGAGATGCTCGGTGGCGAGGAAGGCGGTAATACCTTCCACGTCCCCACGGGCGAAAAGCTGTCGATCTATGACGCGGCCATGAAGTACGAACTGGAAAACACCCCGCTGGTGATCATCGCCGGCAAGGAATACGGCACCGGTTCCTCCCGTGACTGGGCGGCCAAGGGCACCAACCTGCTGGGCGTGAAGGCCGTGGTCGCCGAAAGCTTCGAGCGTATCCACAGGTCCAACTTGGTGGGCATGGGCGTGCTGCCGCTGCAGTTCAAGGACGGCGTCGATCGCAAGTCCCTGGGGCTGACCGGCAAGGAGAAGATCGCCGTGCTGGGCATCGACGGTGTCGAGCTGCGCCCGCACATGCCGCTGACCCTGGAAGTCACCCGCGAGGATGGCAGCCTGGAAAGCGTCGAGGTGCTCTGCCGAATCGACACGCTAAACGAGGTGAATTACTTCAAGGCCGGCGGCATCCTGCACTACGTGCTGCGGGAGTTCCTGGCGAAGCCTGCGGCCTAACCTGGCGCCAACGGACGCCCGGCAGCTTGGCTGCCGGGCGTTCTGCTGTCAGGAGGCTGCCAACAGCTGACTCGCCTCCCGCCCGAATCCCTCGACTACCTCCTGGAGCGGTCCGAGAAAGCGCGGGTGGATCAGCCACAGCTGGATTTCCGGCTTGAAATCCTTCAGCGGGATCACCGCCAGGCGTTCGCGGTGGGCGCTGCGGGCCAGCAGCGGTGCCGGGACCAGGCCGAGGCCCTGGCCGTCCGCCACCAGGCCGAGCTGGAGTTCGGTGCCATAGGTCTCCAGGTTGATGCGCAGCGCCTGGCCCTGATCGGCCAGGGTGCGTTGCAGGCTGGCGCGAAAGCCACAGCCGTCGGGGTTGAGTACCCAGCCCTGGCCCTGGATATCGGCCAGCCGCTGCGCCCTGGCCGGCGCCTGGTCGCGGGGGCATACGACCTGCAGTGGCATGGTGCCCAGGGCCTGGGCCTCGACGTTGTCGGGGAACACCTTGTTGGCCGGAAACAGCACCAGGGCGCCGTCCAGCTCGCCATGCTCGATACGGCTGACCAGCACGCTGCCCCAGCCCGTCGCCACCTGGGGGCGCAACTCCGGATAGCGGGCGCGGATCTCCCGTACCGCCTCCAGCAACAGCGCATCGCCTAGGGTTTGGGGCACGCCCAGGCGCAATAGTCCGGACGGCGGGGCATCGCCCGCCACCCGCTCGCGCAGGGCGTCCATCTCGCGCAGGATGGCGCGGCAGTGGCCGTAGACCTCCTGACCCAGGCGCGTCGGCTTGAGCGGCTTGGTGTGGCGGTCGAGCAACTCGACACCCAGATCCTGTTCCAGGCTCTGTAGCCGGCGGGTGATGGCTGGCTGGGTAAGTCCCAGGGACAGGGCAGCGGCATTGAGGGAACCGCTGCGGAGCACCGCGACAAAGGCTTCGATATCGTCGGTCTTCATGAGGAGGCGTCTGACTTCCCGTTGCTGGACATGCGCCTCAAGCATAACGCAAGCCCCTCGCCTGTATTGGGTTCAGCGTTGCGCCGGCCAATGGGTGAATCCAGAGCAGGCCGGCTTTAGTCAGGTATAGGCGCGGATATCGGGGTACTGACCACTGACCGCATAGCGCCCGACCTCCAGCACCTTGTAGGCCAGGGGGTCGTGCAAGCTATGGGTGCGCACATCGCGCCAGAAGCGATCCAGACCGAGGCGGTTGTGGGTGGCGCGGGCACCCAGGGCATCGAATACCCGGGTGGTGACGTCCAGGGCGGTGCGGGCGGCCAGCACCTTGGCGCTGGCCACGGCAATGGCCGTCTCGCCGCGTAGCTCGGCGGTGAAGGCGTCATCGGCGGCCAGCAAGGCATCCACCCGCCCCGCCGCCACGTCGGCGAGGGCCACGGCGCCCTGCAGGGCGATCCAGAGTTCGCCCATCTGGCTCAGCACCAGTTGATCCTCGCTGGCGCTGGCGGCGAGGGAATGCACCCAGGGTCGCGCTTCTGCATGCAGATAGCGCCGCGCCTCGCGCAACGCGCCCTGGGCGGCGCCCAGGTAGTACTGGGTGAAGGCCGACTGGTTGACCGGGGTGCGGATCACCGCGGCGAAGTCGTCAGCGTCTTCCAGGTCGCAGATCTGGACCTCCTCGGCGCTGGCCCAGACGTCGTCAAGGGTGAAGCTGCCGCTGTCGCTGCGGGCCACGCCGAAGTGGTCCCAGTCGTCGGCGTAGGCCAGTCCCGGCCGGTCCGCCGGCAGGGTGACCATCAGGCGCGCCCCGCTTTCCCGATCACGGGCACTGATGGTGAGGCGATCGGCAAAGGCGGCGCCGCTGCAGAAGCCCTTGCGCCCGGTCAGACGATAACCGCCGCCAGGGCTCGGCGTGGCGAGGATGTCGTCATCGCGTGGATTGACCACCCCGGCCAGCCACAGCCGTCCCTCGGCGATCTCCGCCAGCAGCCGATCGCGCCGCGGCTGGGGTTCGCGGCGCAGGTTCACGGTATTGAGCAGGTGATAGCCGAAGAGCAGGCCGACCGAGCCGTCGCCGGCGACGATCTCGCGCAGCACCCGCATGGCCAGCGACCAGGGCTGGCCGGCACCCCCGAGCCGCACGGGGATGACCAAGGTTGGTCAGGCCGCTGTCCTTGATTCGTTGCAGCTGGGCGTCGGGACGAAGGCGCTCGCGTTCGTCGGCCACCACCCTCGCGGCGAATTCCGCGCCGATCTCGCGGGCCAGCGTCAGCCAGCCAGCGACATCCTCGATCGTGCTCATCTAGTCCTCCAGGGGGCCGAGGCCCAGGTGATCTCTCAGGGTCGAACCCTGGTACTGGCGCCGGAACAGCCCGCGACGCTGCAGGTGCGGCACCACGCTCTCGCTGAATTCGACGAAGGAACCCGGCAGGTAGCCGGGGGAAATCACAAAGCCGTCGCAGCCGCCGGCCTCGAACCACTCGGCCAGCTGGTCAGCGATCTGGGCAGCGGTACCCACCAGCTGCGGCACCCGGACGCTGGCGGCGTAGCTGCGACCCAGTTCGGCCAGGGTGGTGCGCGGCCCCAGCGCCAGGAGCTTCTCGGCAGCGGCCGGCGGCAGGTCGCCGACCTCGACCACCTCGCCCAGGGCGGTGTCCAGGGTGAAGCGCGACAGGTCGATGTTGAGCTGGGAGCAGAGGGTGATCAGCCCCACCTCCGGTTGCGCCAGGGCGTTGTGTCTTTCCTGCTTGGCGCGCGCCTCGGCTTCGCTGCCGCCGATGAAGGGCATGACCGAGGTGAGGATCTTGCAGCCGTCGGGCGACCCCCCTGCTCCCGCACCTGGCGGCGGACGTCGTCGCGAAAGGCGCGCATGGCGGCCAGATTCGGCTGGATGGTGAAGATGGCCTCGGCCCAGCGCGCGCCAAAGCGCCGGCCGCGGCCGCTGGAACCGGCCTGGATCAGCACCGGGCGCCCCTGGGGACTGCGCGGGATATTGAGCGGGCCTTCCACGCGGAACCAGTCGCCCTGGTGATCGAGGGCGCGCACCTGCGCGGGATCGGCCAGCACGCCGGCGTCCCGATCCAGGCGCAGCGCCGCGGGTCCCCAGCTGCGCCACAGCTTGATGGCCACCTCGACGAATTCGTCGGCGCGGTCGTAGCGCAGATCGTGCTCCAGGTGGCGGTCCTTGCCGAACAAGCGCCCCTCACTGTCGTTCATCGAGGTGACGATGTTCCAGGCCGCCCGCCCCCGGGAAAGGTGATCCAGGGTGGCGAAGGCCCGGGCGATATGGGCGGGTTCATAGTAGGTGGTGGAGCGGTTGCAACCCAGCCCGAGGTGGCGGGTGTGGGCCACCAAATAGGACAACAGCGGCAGCGGATCGAGTCGGGTGGCGTCCTGGGCGCCCAGGCGCAGGGCGGTCTCCCGTGAGCCGCCGAGCTGGTCGCCTACGGCCAGGCGGTCGGCGAAGAACAGGAAGTCGAACAGCCCCTCCTCCAGCGCCTTGGCCGCGCGGACGTAGTAGGCCGGGTCGAGGAAATCACCCTGGGTCTCGGGATGGCGCCAGACGGCGTGGCTATGGACGACGGGACCGGCCAGCAGAAAGCCGGCGAGGTGCAGGTGGCGACTCATCGGCTGGCCTCCCGGGGCGCTTGCAGGTAGCGATTGAAGCTCTGGTCATAGAGCGACTTGACGTCATAGGGCTGCGGCAGCACCCCGGCCTTGACCAGGAAATCGGCGGTCTTCTGGCCATCGCTCAGGGTCTGGGCGCTGATTGGCTCGACCCAAGTGGCATCGCGCCGGAACCAGCGCTCGGCGATGGCTGGATCGGAGTTGTTGCGCCTGGCCCAGGCCTGGGCATAGACGTCGACGTGGTCGCGGGCCCAACTGCGAGCGCGTTGCAGGCGGGCGACGAAATCGCCGATGGCGGCGCGGTTCTCCTCCAGGTGTTGGGTGTTGGCCACCACATAGACCGGGGCCGGCATCAGGTCCTTGGCGGTGACCAGCACCCGTCCGCCCTGGCGTTCCACCATGCTGACATAGGGCTCCCAGGTGGCGGTGGCGTCCAGGGTGCCCTGGCTCAGGGCGGCGACGGCCTCGGTGGGCATCAGGTAGCTGTAGCGCGGGGCGTCGCTGGGCAGTCCGGCCTGTTCCAGCGCCGAATAGACCAGCTGCTGGCTCCAGGAGCCCTTCCAGATGGCCACGCGCTTGCCCGCCAGGTCCGCCACCGTCCTGATCGGCGAATCCTTGCCGACCACGATGGCGGTGCCGTCCGGGCGGTTGCGGGTCACCGCCACCACCTTGACCGGCCCCCCGCGCGCGGCCAGGGCGATCACCGGGGTATCGCCGACGATGCCCAGGTCGATGGAGCCGACATTGAGCGCTTCCACCACCGGCCCCCCGGCGTTGAATCTCTTCCACTGGATCTGGCACGGCAGGTCCTTCAGCTCGCCGGCCTGCTCCAGCAGGGTACTGCTGTAGTAGAACTGGTCACCGATGGTGAGGGTGACCGCCTGGGCCAGGCTGACGGAGGTGCCGGCCAGCAGGCCGGCGGCGAATAGCAATCCCTTGATCACGAAGGCGTCTCCTCGAAGGTATCGGGAGCGCTCCGTGGGTACGGTCGCGCGGTTAGTGGGCCAGCAGGCTTCAGCCGGTGCGACGGGCTCCGGCCAGGCGCGCGGCGACCTTCTCCCGGGTCAGGGGGATCAGCTCGCGGCCATATTCGACGGCGTCGTTGAGCGGATCGAAGCCGCGGATCAGGAAGCTGTCGACGCCCAGGTCGTAATAGTCCAGCAAGGCATCCGCCACCTGCTCGGCGGTGCCCACCAGGGCGGTGGAGTTGTGCCCGCCGCCGACCAGGGCGGCGATGCCGGTCCAGAGCCGGCGATCCACGCGATCGCCCAGGGCCACGGTATCGCGCAGGCGCTGGGCCCCGACCGCTTCCGGCTTGGCCGGATGCACGGCGCCTTCAGCGGCCAGGCGCGCCCTGGCCTGTTGGCGAATGGCCTCGGCCTTGGCCCAGGCTGCGTCCTCGGTATCGCCGAGGATCACCCGGAAGGAGACGTTGAAGCTGGGGGTGCGGCCATGGCGCGCCGCCTCGGCGCGGACCGCAGCGATGGTCTCGCGGGTCTGGGCCAGGGACTCGCCCCAGAGCGCGAAGACATCGGCGTGCTTGCCGGCCACCCGCAGGGCGGCTGGCGAGGAGCCGCCGAAATAGACCGGCAGGCTCGGCTGCTGCAGCGGCTTGATGGCGGAGAAGCCCTTCGCCACCCGGTAGTGCTCGCCCTCGTGGTCGAAGGGCTGAGTGCTGGTCCACTCCTGGCGCACCACGTCGAGGAATTCCTCGGTGCGGGCGTAGCGCTGGTCGTGGTCGAGCCAGTCGCCATCCTTGCGCTGCTCGCCGTCGCTACCGCCGCTGATGATGTGCACCGCCAGGCGGCCGTCGAGCAGATGGTCGAGGGTCGCCGGCTTGCGCGCCGCCAGGGTCGGGGCGACGAAACCGGGCCGATGGGCCAGCAGGAACTTGAGCGTCTGCGTCACCTGCCCGGCCAGGGCGGTGACCAGGAAGCCGTCGGGTTGATCGGACCAGTAGCCCACCAGGATGCGGTCGAAGCCGGCCTGCTCGTGGGCCTGGGCGAAGCGGGTGACATAGCCCTTGTCGAAGATGGGACCGGAGGGGGCGATGATCTCCGAGGTGAGGCGATGGCCGATCATGCCGAGGAACTGAACGCTCATGGTGGTAAATCCCGTGCCGAGTTAAAGGGGACGCCTTTTGGGAAGGGCGTTGGCTGGGGTTCACCTTAGGCAGCCAGGGCATAAGAAGGAAATTCCTTATGCGCATATCCAAATGCGAGATTTATTTATAACGCGCATTTAAAGACATGGGGTACTAGATTTTCTATCACGGTCTTGGCGGTCCGGCACGTGGCCGTTCCTACGAGACTTCAGCATTGTGCTGATCGCGGCCATGGGCCGCTCCTATGGGATATCCGGCTACTGTAGGAGCGGCCCACGGCCGCGATCAGCCGCCGTAGTGTGGAAAACGGCGCAGCCTTTTCCACTGGAAGACTTCGCTGCGAAGGGCGCCCTCACCCCAGCCCTCTCCCAGGGGGAGAGGGGGTGGTCCGAGTAAGGGTTGAGCACCGTAGCGTGGAAAACGGCGCAGCCTTTTCCACTGGAGGACTTCGCTGCGAAGGGCGCCCTCACCCTAGCCATCTCCCAGAGGGAGAGGGGTGGTCCGAGCGAGGGTTGAATGCTGCTGCTCCCGGGGCAAAGTCGGTGGTCTGTTGGGCTTCGACGGTGGAGCCGTCTCAGCCCAACCCACGATGCTATCCCGTAGGTTGGGTTGAGCGCAGCGAAGCCCAACAAAAAGGCGCCAGACCCTACCGCTGCATGCCCCACTTCTTCACCGTCAGCCGTTCCAGGGTGGCGAACACCAGGCCTTCCACCAGCAGGCCGATGATGATCACCGCGGCGAGACCGGCGAAGACGCGGTCGGTGTAGAGCTCGTTGCGATTCTGGAAGATGTACCAGCCCAGACCGCCCTTGCCGCTGGAGGCACCGAATACCAGCTCGGCGGCGATCAGGGTGCGCCAGGCGAAAGCCCAGCCGATCTTCAGGCCCGAGACGATGGCCGGCAGCGCCGCCGGGATGAGGATCAGCCCGACGTACCTCAGCCCCTTGAGGCCGTAGTTGCGCCCCGCCATGCGCAGGGTGTCGGAGACGCCGAGAAAGCCCGAGTAGGTGTTGAGCGCCATGGGCCAGAGCACCGAATGCACCAGCACGAACACCAGGCTGTTCTCGCCCAGGCCGAACCAGAGCAGTGCCAGGGGCAGCAGGGCGATGGCCGGCAGCGGGTTGAACATGGAGGTCAGGGTGCCGAGCAGGTCGCGACCGAACTGGGTGGACACGGCCAGGGCGCTCAACGCCAGGGCCAGGACCACGCCCAGCAGATAGCCCTTGAGCAGGGTGCCGAGGGAAATGGCGACCTTGGCCGGCAATTCGCCGGTCACCAGGCCATCCCAGAAGGCCGCGGCGGTCTGCAGGAAGCTGGGTAGCAGCAGGTCGTTTCCCTGCCAGCGGGCGGCCACTTCCCAGGCCAGCATCAGGATCGCCAGGATCACCAGCTTGCGTAGCCAGGCCTGGCTCCACAGGCGCGTCACCAGGGGCAGCTCCACCGCCAGCGGCAAGTCGTCGAGGGGCGCGAGGTCGCGTTGGTATTCGGCCCGCACCGGGGGCTGTCGAGTCATGGGTCTACCTCGAAACTAGTAGGAAATGCGCCCCTGGACGATGGCCTGCTGCAGGCGCAGGCGCTCGTCGGCGACCTCCGGCGGCAGGGTCTGGACGTCGTCGGGGAACAGCAGGTTGTGGATGCGCAGCGCGGTGCTCTGGAATTCGGCGCCGCCGAAGTCTTCGAGGCCGAACTGGTGGCAGTTGAGTTCCGCGCGCACCCGGCCCGGATGGGGCGACAACAGCAGGATGCGATTGCCCACCACCAGCGCCTCTTCGATGGAGTGGGTGACGAACAGCAGGGTGAAGCGCACCTCGTCCCAGAGCGCCAGCAATTCTTCCTGCATCTTGCGCCGGGTCAGGGCGTCCAGGGCGGCGAAGGGTTCGTCCATCAGCAGGATCTTGGGCTGCATGGCCAGGGCGCGGGCGATGGCCACCCGCTGCTTCATGCCGCCGGAAAGATGATGCGGATAGGCATCGACGAAGCGCGCCAGGCCGACCTTGTCGAGGTAATGCAGCGCCCGCTCGCGCGCCTCGCCACGACTGGCCTGGCGACTGGCGAGCAGCGGGAACATGGTGTTCTCCAGCACCGTCTTCCAGGGCGGCAGCTGGTCGAATTCCTGGAACACCACGATGCGATCCGGTCCAGGGCCCTTGATCGGCTGGCCATCCAGGCGGATCTTGCCGTGCAGCGGCGGCAGAAAACCCGCCACCGACTTGAGCAGACTCGACTTGCCGCAGCCGGACGGGCCGAGCAGCACGAAACGGTCGGCACCATGCACCTCGAAGGACACCTGGTGGGTAGCCCGCACCCGGCGCTCGCGGGTGCGGTAATCGAGGTCGAGATCCTGCACCTGCAGCAACGGCTGGGTCTGTGCCAGGGTCAGGTGCGGACGGGAAGCGAGGGGAGCGTTCATGGTCGTCTCATCCTTTAGAAAGGCGCATCGCCCTGGATGGTCGTGCGATACAGCTTGCGCCGCAGATGATTGGGGCAGCCGGCCGCCAGGTGCAGCAGCGAGCGGTTGTCCCAGAACACCAGGTCGTGGGGTTGCCACTGGTGGCGATAGAGGTGCTCGGGCTTGACGCTGTGGGTATGGAGCTCGGCCAGCAGCTCGCGACTCTCGTCTTCCGGCAGGCCGACGATGTGGGTGGTGAAGCCCTCGCTGACGAACAGCGCCTTGCGGCCGTTTTCCGGATGGGTGCGCACCACCGGATGCACCACCGCCTTGACCTCGGCCAGTTGTGCGGCAGTCAGGGTCGGCCGCCAGTTGCCCTCGAACTTGGGTTTGGCGTAGGTGGCGGTGTAGGAATGCTCGGCCTGCAGACCCTCGACCTGGCGCTTGAGCGCCGCCGGCAGGGTGTCGTAGGCCAGGTGCATGTTGGCGAAGAGGGTATCGCCGCCCACCTCCGGCAACTCCTGAGCATGCAGCATGGAACCCAGGCTCGGCAGCTCCTTGTAGGAGAGATCGGAGTGCCAGAACTTGCCGGCATCGCCCAGGCCGATGGGCTGGCCGTCTTCGACGATGTTGGAGACGATGAGGATCTCTGGGTGGCCGGCCAGGTGGAATTGCTTGAGCACATGGATCTGCAACGCGCCGAAGCGGCGGCTGAAGGCGATCTGCTCCTCAGGGGAGATGCGCTGGTCGCGGAACACCACCACATGGTGGTCCAGGTGGGCGCGATGAACGCGGGCGAAGTCGTCGGCATTGAGCGGCTGGGCCAGATCGATACCGAGGATCTCGGCCCCCAGGTTACCGAAGGGACGGATCTCGAACGTCTGGCCGCCGGCCGGACGGGGGGATGCGAGAGTCATGGGAGTGTTCTCCTTGGTGGTCCAGCTCAGCTGCCGGGACGCTCGTGGGCTGCGGGGAAGAAGTAGTCCTGCCAGGAGGCAGCCTGGTGTTTCAGCACGCCCAGCTCATGCAGCTTCCGGGCGTAGACGAAGGTGCGCTGGGGCTCGACGGTGAAGTCGATCTCCGGGTCTTCGACGATGCGCTGTACCAGGGCCAGCGGCAGCTTGGAATGCTCGACGCGGATATAGGCCTCCGCGGCCGCGGCCTTGTTGGCGCGGATGAAGGCGGCAGCCTCTACCAGGGCGCCGTAGAAGGCGCGATAAGTCTTGGGATTCTCGTCGTGGAATTTCTCGGTGGTGTAGAGCACGTTGAAGGTGCCCGGTCCGCCAAGGACGTCGTAGCTGCTGAGGATGCGGTGGACCCGAGGATTCTCCAGCGCCTGGTACTGGAACGGCGGGCTGGAGAAGTGGGTGGTGATCTCCGAGCCGCCCGCCATCAGGGCGGCGCTGGCATCGGGGTGCGGCAGACTTACGCTGATGGCATCGAATTTCTTGAACTGGGCGTCGCCGAAGACCTTGGCCGTCTCGATCTGCAGGGTGCGCGACTGGGAGCCCACGCCCGCCGCCGGCACGGCGATGCGGTCCTGGTCGGTCAGGTCCCTGATTGACCTGACCTCGGCGCGATTGCTCAACAGGTAGTTGGGCATGGCGCCCAGGGCGGCGATGGCCTTGACGTTCTGCCGGCCGCGGGTGCGATCCCAGACCGTCAGCATCGGCGGTACCCCGGCGGAGACCACGTCCAGCGCGCCGGCCAGCAGCGCCTCGTTCATGGCGGTGGCGCCGGAGATGCTGTTCCAGTCCACCTGGATGTCCAGGCCGGCGGCCTTGCCGTGCTTTTCGATCAATTGCTGATCGCGCACCACGTCGAGGATCAGATAGCCGATGCCGAATTGCTGGGCAATGCTGATCCTGCCCTCGGCAGCGGCACTGCCCGCGAAGCCCAGGACACCCATCATGGCAGCGATAACTGCCAGGCCCTTCCCTACCCTGCTCATCCTTACGCTCCGTGCCGACTGGCCATCCGAAAGCGTTATAGGCTAATGAGCTGTTATAACTTTTGGTAAAGACGGAATTTGACTAACGATATGCAGTGACGATGCAGACGCGGGTTACGCCCTCACTTGGGAGCTGCCGCTCAGCAGCTCCAGAGCAGCTGGCGAAGCTCAGGCGGTGACCGCGCGCCGCGCCAGCAGCTGACCCACCGCCAGCACGAAGGCCGCGCCGATCGCCCCGGCCGCATAGGGCACCCAGTGCACATCGGCAAAGCCCAGCCAGCCCTGCAGCAGTTCGTCGCTGGCGATCAGCTTGCCGGCGATCCAGCCCAGCAGCGCCGCGCCGGCCACCACCAGCCAGCGAAACCTTTCCATGAGTTTCAGGATGAGCTGGCTGCCGAAGATGATGATGGGGATGCTGATAAGCACCCCGGTAATGGCCAGGCCCAGGTGCCCCTGGGCAGCGCCCGCCACGGCGATGACGTTGTCCAAGCTCATCACCACGTCGGCCACCATGATGATCCAGATGGCCTGGCCCAGGGTGGTACCGGCCTTGACGTTGGCCTCGTCCTCTTCGGGGGTCAGCAACTTGATGCCGATCCACAGCAGCAGCACGCCGCCGACCACCTTGAGCAGCGGCCAGCCCAGCACATAGCTGGCGACGAACAGCAACAGGATACGCAGGATCACCGCGCCGGCAACGCCGCCGAGGATGGCCTTGCGCCGTTGCGCCTCCGGCAACCGCCGACAGGCCAGGGCGATCACCACGGCGTTGTCGCCGCCGAGCAGGATATCGATGACGACGATCTGCAGGAGACCGGCGAGAAAGGCAGGATCGGACAGGGTGGCGAGCAAGATCGACCTCGAAGCTAAGGGTGCTGGGACAGGCGTTTGGCAGCAGGGGGCGTCGATGATTTCATCCAGCCCCTGCCGTAGCGCCAAGAATAGCGCCCCAAGCTGTCATCCAGCCGACGAAACGGCGCCGCGGACCGATTCCCTCTGGCGCCGGGCGACCCTTTTAGCCGCCCGTCGAGGGCGCGCCGATCCGCACGTCGCCCTGACCGCTGGCCGCCAGTTCGCGGGCGACCAGGCCGCTGCGCAGTTGCTCATCGAGAAAGTCCTGCACGAAGGCCGCCGCGGCGGCGCGCCCCTTGGGCACAGCCATGGCCTGGCGGATCTCGGTGAAACTGTCGGCCAACACGCGGTAGCCCGGATGAGCCGCGGCATAGGCTTCCAGGGGCTGGCGGACCCCGGCGGCGGCATCCAGGCGCTGCTCGACGAACCAGTCGATGGCCGCTGGCGAGGTGGGCGCTCGCATCAGCTCCGCCTGGGTCAGGGTGCGACTGAGATAGAGGTCATAGGCCGCGCCCTGTCCCACAGCGATGCGGCGCCCGGCCTGGTCCAGCTCGACGACACCCTGGGCCGGATCGTCCGCGCGCAGCAGATAGGTGCCCTCGATGATGACATAGGGTTCGCTGAAGGCGATCTGCGCCGCCCGCACCGGTTCGATGGCGAGAAAGGCCAGGTCCCAGGCGTCTTCCTGCAGCGCGGCAAAGACCTTGCCGGCGGCATCGTGGGTCGTGAACTGCACCGGCACGCCCAGGCGCTCGGCCAGCGCCCGGGCCAGGGCCACCGAGACGCCGGCCGGCTCACCATCGGCGCCGCGTTGCGCCAGCACCGGATTGCCGTAGTTGATCGCGGTGCGCAGAACGCCCTGGGGGGCCAGTTCGGCCAATACCGCTGCGGATGGGCTCATGGAAGCTCCTTGGAGGGGTCGACTGTCGGGGTGCGGCTGGGGCTCGCCGCGGCCATCCGATACTGCCCGCTCGCGGGCGATTGCGCACGCCTTCGTCGACCCTTCCGTGCTCGTTGCCTCACACCCTGAGCCGCTGCAATTCCTCATAGGCCTCGGCGGCCTGGGCCAGCAAGGCGGGGCTGCGCCGCTCACGCGGATGGGGCGCCGCAACGGCGAAGCGGCGCTGCACGCGCGAGGGCGCGCCGCCCAGGACCAGGACGCGGTCGCCCAGGTAGAAGGCCTCGTCCAGATCGTGGGTCACCAGCAGCACGCCGATGTGATACCGGGCCACCAGGCGCAGCACCAGATCCTGCAATTGCCAGCGGGTGAAGGCGTCCACCGCGCTGAAGGGCTCGTCGAGCAACAGCAGCGGTGGGCGACCATAGAGCCCGCGGGCGATGGCGACCCGCTGCGCCATGCCGCCAGAGAGTTGCCTGGGCAGCAAGGCGCCCTGCCCCTCCAGCCCGACGTCACTGAGCAACTGCGCCGTCCAGGCGCGATCGAAGCGCGCGCCGTCGGCGAAACCAACATTGGCGGCCACGTCCAGCCAGGGCATCAGCCGCGGCTCCTGGAACACCACGCCGACGCCCTGGCTGGCCGCGGCCAGGGTCATGTGGCCACTGAAGGCGTCGTCCAGCCCGGCGGCGATACGCAGCAGGGTGCTCTTGCCGCAGCCACTGGCACCCAGCAGGCTGACCACCTCGCCGGCGGCCAGGGTCAGGTCGACGCCTTCCAGCACCCGGCGTCCGGCAAAGGCTTTGCCGATGCGTTCGAGGGACAGCAGGGGTTCGCTCATCACTGGCCACCCTGGTAGGTGTCGCGCCAGGCCAGCGCCCGGCGTTCCAGGCGCAGCAGCAATGCGTCACTGAGCTTGCCGAGCACCGCCAGCACCAGGATGGCAACGATGACCACGTCCGGTCGCGAGGTCTCCCGACCGTCGCTGAGCAGGTAGCCGAGGCCGGCGGTGGCGGCGATCAATTCGGCGGCCACCAGGAACATCCAGCTCATGCTCAGGGCTCCCCGCAGGCCGGTGAACAGACTGGGCAGGGCGGCCGGCAGCAGGATGCGGCGGATCAGCGCCGGGCGCGACAGGCGATAGAGGCGCCCCACTTCCACCAGGCGGCGATCGACGTCGCGAATGCCGCTGACCAGCGCCAGGTACAGTGGAAAGAAGGCACCCAGAGCGATCAGCACGATCTTGGGCGTTTCATCGATGCCCAGCCAGAGCAGCAGCAGGGGCACCCAGGCCAGGCTGGGAATGGCGCGCAGCGCCTGGAACAGCGGATCGAGATAGGCCTCGGCGCGGCGCGACAGCCCGACCCAGGCGCCGATCAGCAGCGCCAGACCCGCGCCCAGGGCGAAGCCACTGGCGACCCGCGCCAGACTGGCCGCCAGGTGCCGCCACAACTCCCCTTCCCCCAGCAGCCATAAGGTCCGCAGCACCTCGCTGGGTGGTGGCATCTGGTAGGCCGGCAGCCAGCCCAGGCGCACCACCGCTTCCAGCACCGCCACCAGCCCCAGGGGCAGCACGGCGCCGCGCCAGCGGCCATCCGCACCGCGGGCGGGTCGGGCGGCCTGGACCAGCGGCGCGGCCTGGGTCAGTTCATCGCTCACGGCGCGGTCACCTTGGCCACGGCGGGTTCGCCCTTGAGCACGGCCTGGGCCAGTTCGGGCTGGACCAGGGAATCGACCGCCGCGACGGCGTCCACGCCAGGGCGTACCAGGCCTTCTTCGGCCAGCAGCGGCGCGGCGTCCTTGAGCGCGGCGATGAATTGCGGCCCCGGCAGCGGCTGGCCGAAATCGGTACGGGCGAGCTGGCGCCGGGCGACTTCCAGCGGCAGGCCGGACGCCTTGGCCAGCAACTCGGCGGTCTCCCGCGGATGGGCCAGGGTCCAGTGGCGGGCGTCTTCATAGGCGCCCAGCACCGCCTTGACCAGCTCCGGCTGGGCCTTGGCGAAGGTCTCGGTAGTGCTCAGCACGCCATAGCTGTTGAAGTCGAGATTGCGATAGAGCAGGCGCGAGCCCGCTTGCAATTCGCTGGCGGCCATGTGCGGATCGAGACCGGCCCAGGCGTCTACCTGGCCGCGCTCCAGGGCGGCGCGACCGTCCGGGTGCTGGAGATGGACGATTTCCACGTCGCCCTTCTGCAGCCTCGCCTCGCGCAGGCTGCGCAGCAGGAACAGATAGGGATCGGTGCCCTTGGTCGCGGCGATCTTCTTGCCCTTGAGATCGGCCAGGGACTTGAGCGGCGAATCCTTGGGTACCACCAGGGCGGTCCATTCCGGGCGACTGGCGAGATAGAGGGTTTCGATCGGGGCGCCATTGGCGCGGCTGAGCAGCGCCGCGAGGCCCGCGGTGGAGGCGAAATCGGTGCTGCCGCTGTTGAGGTATTCCAGCGAGCGATTGCTGCCCTGGCTGAACACCCAGCGCACGGCGATGCCTTGGTCGGCGAGGCGCTTTTCCAGCAGGCCCTGCTCCTTGAGCACCAGGCTGGTGGGGGCATAGTAGGCGTAGTCCAGACGGACTTCCTTGGGCGGTGCGGCCTGCGCCAGCAGCGCGCTGCCGAGCAGGGCCAGGCCGGCGGCCCAGCGTAGCGTGGTCTTGTGCATCTCGAGTTCCTTGTCCGCTAGCGAGAAGGCAGGGGAGCGCTGGGGGTCCAGAGGTCCACGGCGCTGGCGTCCACCGCAGTGGGCAGCAATTTGGCGGCATGGAAGGCATCGGCGATGCGCTGCTGCTCGCCGAGGGCCGCGCGACTGACCGGCTGGACAGCGTAGCTGCGGCGGCTGTTGGCCAGTTCGACGGTGGCCTCGTCCAGGCGGCCCCACTGCGGACCGAGGATGCGTGCCGCCGCGGCGGGATGCTGCTTCACCCACTGGCCGGTGCGCTGCAATTCGGCGAAGACCAGGGCCAACACCTCGGGGTGGGCCTGGGCATAGGGCGTGGCGGCCAGGTAGTGGCGCTGGTAGCTGGCCAGGCCCTCGCCCGAGGCGAGGATGCGAACGTGCTGCTGGCGCTGGGTGCTGGGCGCTGGCGACGAAGGGCTCCCAGGTCACCCAGGCGTCCACCTTGCCGTTCTCCAGGGCGGCGCGACCGTCGGCCGGAGTGAGATAGGCCGGCTGGATGTCGGCGAAGGTCAGACCGGCCTGCTGCAGGGCGGCGATCAGCAGGTAGTGGCTACCGGCGGCCTTGGTCACGGCGATGCGCTTGCCCTTGAGATCGGCAACGCTCTGCAGCGGCGAGCCTTCCGGGACCAGGATGGCCTGGGCCTGGGGCGATGGCGTTTCCCGGGCGAAATAGGTGAGCTTGGCACCCGCCGCCTGGGCGAACACCGGCACGGTGTCGGCGACGTCGGCGGAGAGATCCACGTTGCCCACGTTGAGGGATTCCAGCAGCGGCAGGCCGCTGGAGAACTCATGCCAGCTGACGGTGATGCCCTTGGCTGCCAGATCCCGCTCCAGGGTGCCTTGCTCCTTGAGCAGCACCAGCAGGGTGGAGGATTTCTGGTAGCCGATACGCAGGTTGGTATCGGCCTGGACGGTGCTGGCGAGGCCTAGCAGACCCAGCGCGAGCAGGCCCCGGCGGAGAAGACCTGCGCGGAACGAAAAGCGGATAGCGGCCATGAATTCCTCAGCGGGCGGCGAATGGGTGCCGGCCACGATAAGGAATAAGCAAAGGTCATATTAATACCGATTTGGAATTTGGTTAGAGGCGAACCCCACGCCCGTGAACGTCTTAACGTTATTCCGAAAAGCTATTTATAGCCCTGTATATCTTGAAGCTAACGTATAACCACCGGACCACCGGATCTCTCCTTTCGCCTTGAACCCGAGGATCCCATGGCCGTGCTCCGGACTCTTCTCCCCATGGGGGCGCCCGCCCCATGACTGCTCCCGCCAAGCAGGTGCTGCTCAACGCCTTCAACATGAACACCGTGGGTCACATCAACCACGGCCTCTGGACCCATCCGCGTGACACCTCCAGCCGCTACCACACCCTCGGCTACTGGACCGAACTGGCCCAGCTGCTGGAACGCGGGCTGTTCGACGGGCTGTTCATCGCCGACATCCTCGGCGTTTACGACGTCTATGACGGCAATGTCGACCTGACCCTGCGCGAATCCATCCAGTTGCCGGTCAACGATCCCTTCCTGCTGGTCTCGGCCATGGCCGCCAGCACCCGGCACCTGGGTTTCGGCCTCACCGCCAACCTCACCTACGAGCCGCTCTATCCCTTCGCCCGCCGCCTTTCCACCCTGGATCACCTGAGCGAAGGCCGCGTCGGCTGGAACATCGTCACCGGCTACCTGGACAGCGCCGCCCGCGCCATGGGCCTGGACCGGCAGATCGCCCACGACCGGCGCTACGACCAGGCCGACGAATACCTGGAAGTGCTCTACAAGCTGCTCGAAGGCAGCTGGGCCGACGATGCGGTGGTCCGCGATCGCGTCCAGCGGATCTATGCCCGTCCCGAGCGGGTGCGCAAGGTCGCGCACCATGGCGAATTCTTCGACGTCGAGGGCTATCACCTCTGCGAGCCCTCGCGGCAACGCACCCCGGTGCTGTTCCAGGCCGGCGCCTCGGATCGCGGCCTGGCCTTTGCCGGGCGTCATGCCGAGTGCGTGTTCATCTCCGGGCAGGACCAGGCCGCCACCCGCGCCCAGGTCGAGCGAGTGCGGGGCGCGGCAGTGGCCGCCGGCCGCCGCGCGGATGACGTCAAGCTGTTCATGGGCCTCACGGTGATCGTCGCCCCCACCGCTGCTGAAGCCCGCGACAAGCACGTCGAATACCTGACTTACGCCAGCCCCGAGGCCGGCGTCGCCCACCATTCGGCCTCGGTGGGCATAGACCTCGCCGCATATGGCCTCGACGAACCCATCCGCCCGCAACGGACCGAGGCCATCGAATCGGCGCTCAAGCGCCTGGTGGCCAAGGACGCCGGCTGGACCCGCCGCAAGCTGCTGGAGCAGCACGCCCTCGGTGGCCGCTACACCGCCCTGGTCGGCGATCCCGGGCAGGTGGCCGATGCCCTGCTCGGCTGGATCGACGAAACCGGGCTGGACGGCTTCAACCTGGCGCGTACCGTCACCCCCGAGTGCTACGGCGACTTCATCGACCTGGTGATCCCGGAGCTGCAGAGCCGGGGTCGCTACAAGACCGCCTATGCCGAGGGCAGCTTCAGACACAAGCTGTTCGGCCGCGGCGACCACCTCGACACCCGCCATTTCGGCAGCCGTTTCCGCCAGGACCGACCCCTCAAGGACGCCCCATGACCCGCCTCAAACCCCTGCTCTTCGCCCTCGGCCTCTGCAGCACCGCAGCCCTGGCCGCGCCGCTCAAGATCGGCACCACCGCCGCCTTCGCCCCGCCGCTGGAAGTCGCGGTGCAGGAGGCCAGGGCCGCCGGGGTGGACGTCGAGATCGTCGAATTCAGCGACTGGATCGCCCCCAACACCAGCCTCGCCAACCACGATATCGACGCCAACTACTACCAGCACATCCCCTTCCTGGAGAACGCCAAGCGCACCGCCGGCTATGACCTGGTGGCGGTGGCGCCGGGGATCATCAACAACGTCGGGCTCTATTCGAAGAAGTACCGCACCCTGGCCGAGGTCCCCCAGGGCGCACGGGTGGCCATCGCCAACGATGCCATCAACGGCGGCCGTGGCCTGTTGCTGCTGGAGAAGGCCGGCTTCATCACCTTGAGGCCCGGCGTCGGCTACCACGCCACCCTGGCGGACATCACCGGCAATCCGCGCGACATCCAGATCGTCGAACTGGAGGCCGTGCAGCTGGCCCGCTCGCTGGACGACGTCGACGTGGCCCAGGGTTATCCGCACTACCTGCGCCTGGCCAAGACCATAGATCCCAACCAGGCCCTGCTCTTCGATGGCCTCGACCACCCGGAGTACGTCATCCAGTTCGTCGCCCGCCCGGACAACCGGGACGATCCGCGCCTGGCCAAGCTGATCGATCTCTACCAGCACTCGCCCAAGGTCCGCGCCGCCCTGGACCAGGCCCACGGCAGCCTCTACCAGCCGGGCTGGAAGGAGTGATTCGCGCCTCGTTCTCTTGGAGCGTCAGAGCTTTTCCACGACGAAGGCACAGCGTCCACGGTTGCGGTCGCCGTCGGGCAGGTCCATGAATTCGTCGATGAGGATGCGCACGCCCTGCCCCAAGAGCAGGGCGCGCAGCTCCTCCGGCGGGTGGGAGTCGTAGAAGAACGGCTGGTCGAACATGGTATCGACGAAGGCATCCGCCGCCGAGCCGCCCGCCGTCAGCATCAGTCGTCCCCCTTGCGGGAGCCCGGCGATCACCCGCGCCAGGAGCGTCGCGTGCCAGCGGCGCTCCAGATGGAACAGCGAATCCCACAGCAGCGCACCCTGGTAGCGTTCGGCGCAGGCGTAGGTTTCCAGCCGCGCCTCGATCCAGCGCTGCTTGGGAAATTCCCGCCGCGCATGGGCCAGCATGGCGGCCGCCTGGTCAACCCCCAGCACGCGATGTCCCTGGGCGAGGATGGCGGCGGCCACCGGGGTGCCGGTGCCACAGCCCAGATCGAGCAGGGTGGCGCCGGGTTCGAGCTTTTCCAGGAGCACGTCCAGATAGCGACGCTCGTCGTCCCTGAGGCTGACGCGGGCCTGGCGAAAGGTGTCGGCGATGGCGTTGTAGGAGGTCTTGTTCATGGCATGGGCTCCCTGGTCGTCCCGGGAGCTTAGCCCACCCAGCCGCCGGCTTCCGGCCCTGCCTCTCGCTCTTGGCAGCTTTCCTGGTCTGGCCTGGCCTCGATTCGGCTGGCTCAGCCTAGGCCGCCGCCTGGGCCGCGGCCCGGGCTTCGAGGTCGCGCACCAGCGGCAGCACGCGCTGGCCGAAGTACTCCACCTCCTCCTGGAAGTGCAGGAAGCCGGCCAGCACCAGGTCGACGCCCTCGGCCTTGAGCGCCACGATGCGCTCGGCGACCTGCTCGGGCGTACCGATCAGGTTCGGCTTGAAGCCGTCGTTGTACTGCACCAGATCCTCGAAGCTGGAATTGGCCCAGTTGCCCTTGCCTTCCGGGCTGGCAGCACCAGCCTGGCGCGCCGCATCGCCAAAGGCCTTGACCGCCTCCGGATTGGCCTTGGCCACGATCTCCCGCAACACCTCGCGCGCCTCGGCCTCGGTGTCGCGCGCGATGATGAAGGCATTCACCCCGACCTTGACCTCACGCCCCTCCGCCGCGGCCTTGGCGCGCAGGTCCTGCACCTGGGCGCGAATCTCCTCGCGGGTGCCGCCGTTGGTGAAGTACCAGTCGGAAACCCGTGCCGCCATGTCCCGCGCGGCCCGCGAGCTGCCACCCTGGAAGATCTCCGGGTGCGGCTGCTGCAGCGGCTTGGGTTTCAGGGTGTAGTCGCGGAAGCGATAGAAGTCGCCGGCGAAACTGAAGTTGTCCTGGGTCCAGATGCCCTTGAGGGCGCGGATGAATTCCTCGGAACGCCGATAGCGTTCGTCGTGCTCCAGCCAGGGCTCGCCGATGCCGTGGAATTCACCCTTGAACCAGCCGGACACCAGGTTGATGGCGACCCGGCCGTTGGTGAGCTGGTCGATGGTCGCCAGCTGCTTGGCCGCCAGCGCCGGATTCCAGGGGCCGGGCAGGATGGCGGCGATCACCTTGAGCCGCTCGGTGGCGGCCAGCAGCGCATGGCTAAAGGCCACCGATTCATGCTGGTATTCGGCGCCGTAGCCGGCGGTGAAACGGATCTGCGTCAGGGCGTAGTCGAAGCCGGCCCGCTCGGCGAGCTGGGCCAGGGTGCGGTTGTAGTCGATGCCCCAGTGGGTGCGCTGATCGATGGTGCTGACGACCAGGCCGCCGCTGACGTTGGGGACCCAATAGGCGAATTTGACGGGGTTCTGCGACATGCAAGGGCTCTCCGGGTTGGGCTCGCCACGAGGACGAGCGAAACAGTGACCCTGAGCCTTCAATCAAGAACCGAACCAAGTCAAAAATTCGTTTTACATCAATAACTTGCGATCAAATGTAAGACAATTTCAGGTGTAGCGCCAAGGGCAGCTGTCCAGCTGCTGTCGCCTGGGCAACAGCGCAGCAAGGCGTCTGGCGCGCGGTTCTCGCCTAGAGGATGTCGCCTCAGGCGGCCGTGGTGCGCAGGAATTCGCTCCAGCGCCGCACCAGATAGTTGTGCTCGTCCATCACCGAATTCCATACACCGATATGGCTCATGCGTTCGGCATAGGAACCGCCTTCGCGACGCTGACCCACCTCGATCAGCGGCAGGCCGTCGCTGCCGGCGAGCTCTTCACGGGCCGGCAGGCCGCCGTACCAGAAGTCCCACTCGGCGGCGCTCAGGTGATCCCGCGCCCGCACCGGATTGGCGATATAGAACCCCTGGCGCGCCATCACCGCCCCGGGCCAGCCGGCCAGCCACCAGTTGAGGTAGGCATAGGCGGCATCGCGCACCCGCCCCTCCGCGCAGCGCGACAGCGACAGCCCGCCGAACCAGGCGCGGTAGCCCTCGCGCGGGACCGCCACCCGGTAGTCCACCCCCGCCCGGTGCAGGGCCATGAGCATGGGCGACCAGAGACTCTGGATGTCCACCCCGGCGGCCAGGGTCAGCTCGCCGGCGCTGCGGTCGTCGGACCAGAACGCCGCGAAATGCCGATGGCGCTGGCGCTCCACCAGCAATTCGGCCAGACGGTCGATCTCCTCCAGGCGCAGATTGCCGATGTCGTCGAAACGGGCGAGACCGGCGCCCTGGATCGCCAGGGCGGCGTCCAGGGCGCCGATGGCGGCGTCGCTTTGCAGGGCGCTGTGGCCACACCAGCCTTCGTCGATCAGCCAGGCCCAGCTCTCCTGCTGACCCGCCAAGGCGGCAGGCAGACTTTCCGGACGATAGGCGAAGCTGTCGGCGTTGTGAGTCAGCGGCAGCATGCTGATGCGTTCGCTGGGCTGGCCGCCCAGGCTGCCGTCGTGCTGCACATAGAGGCGGTCGCACGGCCGGCAACCGGGCGCCAGGCGATCGGTGGCATGCAGCCGGCCGCGCTTGGGCAGGTCGTTGATCTCCTCCCAGAGCGCGATGCGGCGGATGTCGATGGGCTGGATCGCCCGCGCCGGCCAGACGAAGTCGACGTTGTGGAACCACTGGTCATAGAGATCGTAGCTGCCCGGCTCCAGCACCGCGATGCGCTGGGCGGTCTGGACGTCATGGATCTGGTAGACCAGGCGGATGCCCAGCTCCGCCTCCGCCCGCTGGCGGATGGGTTCGAGCAGTGTCACCGAGGTGCCCAGCACCCTCAGGGTCAGCGGCGTGCTCATGCGGCCC